>DAKS01000033.1 GCA_002499195.1 Euryarchaeota archaeon UBA443 | reverse complement strand
GATATGGGCGCAGCCAATGCAATGTTGGTGAAGGTCAACCAGGTCGGAACCGTGACCGAAACACTCGAAGCAATGGATTTAGCAACCTCAAACGGTTATCGAAACGTTGTTTCTCATCGAAGCGGGGAAACCGAAGATACAACAATCGCAGATCTCGCCGTTGGAACGCGGGCAGGACAAATCAAAACCGGTGCACCAGCTCGTTCCGATAGAGTGTCAAAATACAATCAATTACTCCGGATTTCGGAAGATGTGAAAGATTATTGTTCCCCTTTCTAACATTTATGAATCTATACACTGGGTTATAAAGGAGGTTTAAGGCATGTTACCATGCGCAAATCAATCGTGTATACCTTCGTAGCCTGCCTTCTAATCGCCGCAATGCCGTACTCAGTCGCTGCTGACGCATCAGAAGATATCCCAACCAATGCCGCTGCAACAGGCGTCCATGACTCACTTGTCGCTGCCCTGACGCAAGCAAATCTTGTGGCAACTCTTCAGGGCGATGGACCTTTCACGGTCTTCGCACCAACTGATCAAGCCTTCATCGATGCCGGTATCGATCTCTCGACATTTGATACTCCCGAAGAAAATGAGACTCTTGCAGACATTTTGCTTTATCACGTCCTTTCTGGTAACGTCAACTCCTCTCAAGTTGCTGATGGACTCTCAGTCGTCATGGCGAATGGCGACAAAGTCTCGTTCACTGTCACCAACGACAGTGTGATGATCGGTGACGCAACCGTCACGACAGCAGACGTTGAAGCCAGCAACGGTATCATCCATGTTATCGACAAAGTTCTCATGCCGCCGCCCGGTGACATTTGCTACAACGTCATTTCTCACACAATCATTCCTGGAGCAACAAACCTGATTTGCAACTCTCACATGTTTGTTGAAAACTACACCATGGGTGGTCAAACCATCACAGGGTGCTACAACACCGTGACCCATCAAGTTAGCAACATCAGCGCTGCAGAATGTGGTGCATACATGTGGACTCCGGCGGTTAATATCGCAATGACCGCTCAGGCAACAACCATCCACACTGCACTCGTTGCTGCTCTAGGCGTTGCAGACCTTGTCACGACTCTAAGCGGTGATACAGATTACACCGTCTTCGCTCCTAGTGACGATGCATTCGCAGCAGCTGGAATCGATCTAGACACTTTCGACACCGATGAAGAGATTGCAGTTCTTGCTGACATTCTTCTCTACCACGTAGTCGCTGGTACCACGCTCTCCACAGATTTGGCTGCAGGTGCAAACATCGTAACTGCAGCAAACGGTGATGAGTTGACAATCACAGTCTCCGATACCGGCGTAGCCGTTGGAGCAGATGGCGCAACCGTCACACTCGCAGACGTTCCAGCATCCAACGGGGTTATCCACGTCATTGACAAGGTCCTCACGCCTCCAGCAGACGATCCATTCGCAGGAATTGATTGTGCAGCAACCATTGGCCTTACTACTGATGGATATGGATTCACTCCTTCATCCGTGAGCATCGACGTTGGACAAACCGTTTGCTGGTCGTGGACCGACTCAGCAATGGAACACAACGTCAAGGAAGTTGACGGATTCCAGTCAAGCACATACGTTGACGGCGGAGTAACCTCCGGCGCACCTGCAACCACGATAGCATTCCACCACACATTCACCGAGAACCAGACGTTCTACTATGCGTGTGAACCTCACATCTCAATGAAGATGCACGGTGAAATCATTGTTGGTGACGGAGGAGTTGAGCCTGCCTCAGATACGAAAGAATCTGAAGACGCTCCTGGATTCATTGCATCGACAATGGTTGTAGCAATACTCGGCGCCGTCCTCTTTATGGGCCGCCGACGAAGCCTCTGATGACGTGATACGTTGAACTACAAGCGTTTGATGGTGGCCACCGCCCTGGTGGCCACCATCGTTCTTGCTGCTTGGACCTACCTCGTGGTATCTTACGATTCACCGCTTGGTACAGACAATGTTGTGGTTGTCGAACGAAGCTCGACCTCAAATGGTTCGAATGATGTTTTAGCAACTCTCTCCTTCCAAGATGGAGCAGAAGATCTCGACTGGGCATCGATGCTGATTGAGATTGAAGCGAATGAGCAGTTGTATACCTGTTCATTTGGAAGTCAATCGATTGATGTTGATGAGAGTGGAAAAGTAATCTCACGGTTGTCATCAGATGGTGTAACGTTCTCCACCACCATCGATGCGACCTCTGAGGATGAATTTACCCACCTTTCGATTCCAATGCAACAGGAAGGCAATGAATCTGAATTCACCCTCAGAGCATCTAAAACAGACATTTTCCTCAGTGATGATGTCCAGTGGGCGTACCTTTCAGAAAAGACATTCCAAGAGGTCAACTCCGTCAACCAATCCGAAATGTCCAACGAGACCTCGGATCGTCTTGAATGGTACACCTATGATTTAGCAGCACACCGCATTACCCCTAACGAAGGAACATATGTACTGCTTCAAGACGATGTATATTACAAAGTACAATTCCTGAGTTACTACAATGATAAAGATGAGAGTAGGTATATTTCGATACTATCATCGGCTCTTACGCCAGAAAAACATCCCGCATTACAAGACCCTACACTAGTTATTCCATCGCCATGCATAATCGAAACATCTGGAAACTCCACGGTATGGACTGCTGCGGAGACTATTTTATTGTATGAACAGGATGTCGATATCTGTGGGCCTGAATGTAAAATAACGTTCAACATCACCTACGAGATGGTCGATGTGAAAACTGAAAATATGATTTGATTTTTAGAACAGTCTGGGAAGAGCATGTTACGTCATATCGCCGCACTAACATTTCTTCTCATCATCCTCGTTGTTGCACGACAAATATATCCCTATTCTTCGTTTAATTCTCCTTCGGTTGATGATGGTTTTGAGATTGAAGTTGTTGCTACAAATTTGGGCGGACCAACGTGCCTCGAGTGGTTTGATGAGTCAACACTCATCGTATGTGATCGTGATGGAGGACAGGTTTACACACTGGATTCCAATATGAGTCGAACCGTCCTTATTTCTGGTTTAGATCGGCCCCATGATATCGCAATTACTGATTCAGATATATTTGTCAGTGAAGCAGGCGAACTTAGTAGCTATGCGCATAATGGACAACTCGAACAAATTGGCAACCGTACACCGCTCGTTTCAGGGGTGCCAACGGGCAATCACCAAACCAATGCAGTGAATATACTTCCAAATGGGACACTTGTTTGGCACAGTGGATCAACATGCAATATATGCGTTGAGGATGATCAACGAAATGGGGCATTGTTATGGGTGAATGCTTCGACTGGAGAGCACGGGGTGCTTGCAAGCGGTGTTCGAAATTCCTTTGATGGAGTTTGGGTTCCGAACATTGGTTATGTGTTTACAGATAATGGACGCGATTGGGAAGGAGACCATCCCGATGAGGAGCTCAATCTCTTGTTGGAAGGAGGCGATTATGGATGGCCAGATGATGATCCCTCGAACCCCGTTCCAGCAGGAAGCATTGCTCCTATTGCATCATGGACTCCCCATACCTCGATGAACGGGGTTGCCCTTCGCCCTATACACTCATCTTTACCTGGTGGAAATTCAACGATTTATGCGACAGTTTACGGCTCTTGGAACACTTTACTTCCCCAAGGGCATGAAATAGTCCAAATCGATTTGGATTCCAATAATGGAACTGTTGTTGGGGCTACTTCGGTCTTTGCTGAAGATGTAGGCACTCCGCTACCAATAGCCTTTCATCCAAACGGAGATCTCTATTTTGCTGTGTTTGGCTCCAATGGGAAATTGTACAAAATCAGCGCTCTAATTTAAAATGCATAAATAACTATGCAAAATTCATAACCCGGATAACCATGAACTTAAACGCTTGATCCCTTCGTGTATATTTTCGAGAGATGTAGCATAGGAAAGCCGGACAAGTCCTTCCCCACCTTCCATGAGTGAACCTGGAATAAGTTGCACTCTTGCTTCAGCAAGAGCACGATTGGCGAATTCAATATCGGTCATGCCGGTGCCTGCTATATCGGCAAGGATGTAAAACGCTCCTTCGGGTTCAGGTGCACTTACGCCCGGTAAACTGTTGAGCCCGGCATGCATGACAATCCTTCGGTTAGCGAACGATTCAGCCATTTGCTCAGTCTCTTCCTTGAGTTGAAGTGCAACCTCTCCAGCAGGCATGAGGAATGTAGGGATATGTGTTGCAGCAGATGTTTGGCAGGTTTTGACCGCTTCCATAAAATCACTTGGCCCGGTTATCCACCCCATTCTCCAACCTGTCATGGCCCAACCTTTTGACCATCCTCCTATGGTAATGGTACGGTTTTGACCTCCAGCGTGATTTATTGGCGAGGTGTAAGCATGGTTTGCCCAGACGAGGGTCGAATAAATCATATCATCAATAATCCAAAGATCGTGTTTCTCGGCGAATTCTGCAATCTTCTGGACTTCATCTGGTGAATAAACCGCTCCTGTTGGGTTGTTTGGAGAGTTGAGCATGATCGCCTTTGTACGTTCTGATACCCTTGCTTCTAATGCTTCAAAATCAGGGTGATAAGAAGGTCGCAGAACCGGAACATGAACTGGAACGCCACCAAAAATACGAATCATGCCATCATAGGATGGCCAAGCCGGTGCAAGAAGAATCACTTCATCTCCAGGGGTTATCATCGTCATTAATGCATAGAGCAAAGCTTGTTTGCAACCCGGAGTGACAACAATATCTTCTGAGTTTGAATTGATGTCCAAAGTTTGGAGGTGCGTTGAAACTGCTTTACACAGTGAAACACTGCCCTGAGATCGAGTGTATGCAGTCTCTCCTCTCTGAAGAGCATCAACGGCGGATTGAACGACTGAATCAGGCGTATCAAAATCTGGTTGGCCAACCGTGAAACGAATCACATCTGGAGAAGGCGGGGCAAGATATGCAGCAAAACCGCGACCGATCTGTGAGAAAGCGGGGCTGATTTCAGGCATTGTTTCACCGGGCTGTATCCTTGCGAATCCACAATTATTCTTCAAGACTTTCCAATAGTTTGGTATTTGGTTGGATTTTTGGAGCACGGACTGGGATTTGAACCCAGGTAAGAGGATTTGCAATCCCCGGCATGGCCAAGCTTTGCTATCCGTGCGGTAATCTTGCGACCAACATTATGTATTTCAACGCGTCTCATCAATCAGACTTATCATAAATCGTGCACAGGCAACCAACATGCTTCATGTGGCTGGGCCAGATTGGACACCAACAGAGGCGTATTATGGGTGCCGATACGAAATTCTACGCAAACCTTTGGGATTTGATCAGGGTGCTGAAATTCTTCAAGATGATGTAGAAGCGCTTCATGCATATGTGGAGGTTGAAGGAACAATAGTTGCGGTCGGCCGTAGCCACCTTATTCCAGAAACTAGTGACGGTTCACAATCCGACTTTCCCGGTCAGCCTGGGCCTAAGACGCCGCCCTTTTCTGGATTAAATTCTATCAACAGGCCAGCAATACAAATCCGACAGATGGGGACCTTAGATGCCTTCAGGCGGCAAGGTTTTGCTGCTGATGTTCTCAATGCATTGGAGATCGCTTCAAGGCAACAATTTGGAGCGAAGTGCGGCTTTCTACAGGCCCGAGAAATTGCAATCCCCTTTTACGAATCTCAAGGCTGGAAACTTATTGATGAGCCATATTCAATCCCAAATGTTGGCCTTCACCGGTCTATGATGAAACGTTTCTGACCACTGTCGACTTTACAAACAGTGGACTGCTTGATATTTTGATGGGTGAATACTATGAAGCACGAAGTAGAAACAAACAAGAACGATTCTTATTATATGAAAAAGAAGGAGGTAGAGCCGATGGAAATGAACGCTGAGACACTTTCCACCAAGAAAAAGAACGAACGCTTCCTCGAAGCGCTGAAGACATTGAGTGATCAAGACCCGCAATCGTTTTCCGAAATCGCTCCCGAATTACTCCAACGATGCGCCTACTATTGGAGGGGGTCTGATCCATTTTTCTCAACTAAACTCAACTCTTGGCTTTCTTACGATATGATGTGGAAACCATTTGGCGAGATTATACCTGATGATGCGAACTTTTCAAAACGCATAGAATCTGATGCATTTGACATAAAAATGTATAGCGGTTCCACAAAAACGCTGCTTGAATCACTTCAAACACGATTTCCAGAGGGGCACAATCAATGGGATGCTTCAATCCGAAATCAGTTTATCATACTCGGTATGATCGCTATGGGGCGAGAGAAAGGCGAATACCAAGGAGCTCTTGTTCACAGGCTTGGATTGGGATCAGGGGATGTTCGAATCAAAGGATCGAATGTTATCAGGGCAGCTAAAATCGCCCTCGCACGTTTGGCAAAGGACAGTGGTGCAGACCTCTTTTCTCCTGCTTCCGGACACGGTGTTGAACGAGTACACAGTATCTCGAGCGCGAAATTGTCAGAAACAATCGAACGATTCGTTCTCTCTCACCCTGCATCTGTATTGTTACCGCCGCCACGTAGCCTCTGACATCTAAATGCGTTGGTTTCATATACTCTCGGACGTTTGTATGTTGTAGAGGGAACGTTGGGTTCCCTAAGAAAACCCCCGTGAAAAGCGATGAATTTGGAGGAAAAAGTCAAGCAAAGTGACAGAACAATATCAATGCACAGCGCACCATTGAGTGTGCGCAAGCAAACTTCAGATGTTGTTCATAATCCCCTATTCCCGATAGAAGCAGAGCGCATGCTCTGCAACTCTCCCGAAATCTGTTGTATCAATCAAGGTACTTTTGGTTCGGAAAGAGAGAACAGTGGGTTCTCTGTGTAAACACAACAAAAACAAAATTGGAAGTGAAGAAAAATGAACACGAATACGAAGACAAAGACAATGAGCATGCTTTTGGCTTTCCTTCTCGCTCTATCAGCAGCCTCTGCTGTAAGCGGTGATGGATCTGACCCTCTGGACCCCAACGATGGTGGTGCAGACTGGGACGGCGATGGTCTAACCAACGCTGAAGAACAAGCTGAAGGTACAAACATGAACAACGCAGACAGCGATGGCGACGGTCTGCCTGACGGATGGGAGGTTGCCAATGGCCTCAACCCAACCAACGGCGGTGACGGCAATGCGGACTCTGACAACGATGGTCTAACCAACGCACAAGAGTACCAAATGGGCACAGACCCACACGATGCCGATACTGACGGTGATGGCAAGAACGACAACGTCGACTCGTTCCCAACCGATCCGAACGATGGAGAATACTCCGATTCCGACGGTGACGGTATCCCAGACGCATACGACCCAGACTTCCAGGAGTCACAGTCGGGCGCTGGTGATGGCGGCACTGAAGGCGGTGGCGAATCCAACGATCAAGGTCAGGGACAAGGTCAGGGA
>DAKS01000061.1:99416-144373 GCA_002499195.1 Euryarchaeota archaeon UBA443 | reverse complement strand
CATTGCATTGGCTGCGCCCATATCAATGCCTTGAGATAGTCGCTTAGATTGAGTAACGAAAAGATCGTCTCCAACAATTTGTACTCGATGCCCTTCTTGCTTGGTCAGTGCAGTCCATCCATCCCAAT
The DNA here is from genome assembly GCA_002499195.1 of Euryarchaeota archaeon UBA443. Classification (GTDB taxonomy): domain Archaea; phylum Thermoplasmatota; class Poseidoniia; order Poseidoniales; family Poseidoniaceae; genus MGIIa-L2. The sequence goes on along the minus strand of DAKS01000061.1, from coordinate 144,245 downwards.
CATTTTCTCCGAGTCCATCCTCAATCGATAGGATTGGATATGCATCCAACCATTCACTGTACATGTCAACCATCTGATCCGAAGAAAGGACATTTCCATCCATGTGATAACCGTCTGATTTTTCAAATTCGGTAGCTGCTACATCGAGAGCGATTCCAATATCGTCGGTTGTATAACCTGCACCTTCAATGGCTCGAACCATGTATTTCAGCCCGTCTTCATTTGCTGCAAGGTTGGGCGCAAATCCGCCTTCATCGCCAACCCCTCCAAGCAATCCATCTGTCTTGAGTTCGCTCTTGAGTTGATGATATATTTCCACTCCAGCACGCAGGCCTTCTGTAAACGAATCAAAGCCGTGGGGCATAACCATGAATTCTTGGACGTCAACATTTGAGGCAGCATGAGCGCCTCCATTGAGAATATTCAACATAGGTACTGGCATTTGGCCCCCTGAGTTACCACCTATGTATTTCCACAGTGGCACTTCATGTGTTGCTGCGCCGGCATGAAGTACCGCGAGCGATGCTCCAAGCATAGAATTAGCTCCTAGTTTCGATTTATTTGGAGTTCCATCAATCTCAAGCATTGTTTGATCGATCGCCTTTTGATCATCTACTGCCATTCCGATTAGGGCTTTAGATATTGTATTACGGACATGCCCTACCGCTGAATCAACGCCTTTCCCAAGCCATTTGTTCAGATCACCATCACGCATTTCCAAGGCTTCATGCTGACCAGTAGATGCTCCAGAAGGGACAATTGCTCGGCCGGTTAAACGACCATTGACCAAGCAATCAACTTCGATTGTAGGATTGCCGCGACTGTCCAAAACCATTCGCGCATCAAGACCTGAAATGTAATCTGACATGTCTCTCATTTCTTCCAGTAAGAGACGCTCTTTGAATCCAGCGGATTGTGTGATTTCAAATTCTCTAGTATGAATGTTGGTTTTTTACGATGTTATTTTACCGGATTATGTCTTATACTTCACGGCTAATGCTGGAAAACGGGAAGAAAAGGTTTGATATACCGATATATGGAGCGCTGATTATGCCCCGAATTGCAGAAATTGATCGAGCCATCCTAGCCCAACTTCGAAAGAACGGGCGAATGTCTTTTGTTGACCTTGCCAAAGAAGTCGGAGCAAGCGAACGTACAGTTCGAACCCATATTCGGACGATGGAGGAGAACGGAACAATTCGAGGCTACACTGTTCGAGAAAGTGGAATTGGCCTTACTGCTCTCATTCGCATCAAGGTCTCTCCTGGAGTTGAGATCGGTTCATTCGCATCTGAAGTAACCGGTTGGGAGGGCGTAGAAATCATCTACGAAGTATCTGGTGAAGCTGATCTCGTAGCTCTCGTTCACGTCGATGATACGGTCGCACTTCGCTCTCTTTTGGACAAGATGTGGATGGCTGCTGATAATGAGATTGCTTCAACAACCACTGAATTAGTTCTTGAACAGTATTGATTAACAATTTCACAATTCATTTGGAACAGGCGTCTGATCCATGTGAAGGAATGCATAAACTGCCCACCAAGTAACAATGTCCCATGAGTGGACGAGATTGTTAATTCCAGTTGAATTGTCTGTGCCCATGTATTCGATCATTGTCTCCATGGTGTCACATTCACGGTGATAACAAGGATATCCATCTACCAAGCCGTTCCAACCAAGTGTTGCAACGCCGATGTTTTGGAATGAGTCGTGATCACTACGAGCGGTTGGTGATTCATAGATGGCTACTGTGTCTTCATAGATATCGCCCCAAAGAGGACTTTCTCCGCCTTCGAGCCATGCTTCACGTCCACGTTCCATTTCATAGCCAAGATCTAATGCATCTGAACCAATCCATTCTGCCAAGTGGAACATTCCTGCTTGGTCGATGGCTTCTTCCGTACCATCAGGGCCAAGATAGACCGAGAGAGCATAATCTCCTGGATAGTTTACTCCGGCCATATCCAGATTCAGATAATTGCTCACCGTTACGCCATCTGGCAAATCGTTCGCGAAAGAGCGCGATCCCCACAAACCTTCCTCTTCAGAAGACCAGAGACAGAACACCATTGTACGCCGTGCGTCAAACTCAGCCAACACACTCGCTGTCGTTAGAACCATGCTGGACCCAGCCGCATTGTCGTAAGCTCCATGCCTTGTTCCATAACCAGGTATTCCAGACTCGGCCCCTGGTGTGAACGCCACAGGGGGTGCAATGTCAAAGTGCGCCCCAAAGATGAGCCATTCATTGGGATAGACTGAGCCGTCTTTGTATCCACAAATATTGACGGCCCATGCAGTATTCCATTGGAAACGGTGAACTTCAACACGGTCAAGCCCGTATCCTTGCATGACGCCTTCAAAATACGTTATTGCGTGCTCATAGGACGGATTTGCATTTCCAATCCAACGATCCAAATAGCCGACAGCACCGTCTGGACCGCAGGTCGCACAAGGGGTATCATCAGCGATGAAATCGACCCAATCATAGACGTCTCGTCCGTTCACCCATCCGTCGCTAGCACCTACGCCATTCTCTTCTGTTAAGTCGGCTCGGAACGGTCGGCTTGTCTCCATAATCAACGGTATGACGGCCCCCCCTGTTTCATTTCCGGCGATAAGCCAAGGCCACGCCCCTCCCGTGTCTTGATTGGTCACGGCTTGAACAGCAGAACCACTACCTTGATTCTCTAGCCATGTCATCCATGATTCATCCGCTTCACGAATTGGCCAATTCACTCGGCTAATCTCGCCAAGAAAGAACACAATCTCCTCGTTTCGGGGAGGGAAAAGGATGTTTATGCTTACCTTATCGCCAGAATTCATATCGAGGACCGTTCCATTTTGTGCTCGCATAGAACCAGGATCTTGGATGAAGTACGGAATGAACACTGCGAGGTCATCACTTGCTTCCAAAGTTATTGTTTGCCACATTCCTGCTTCAAGCTCATCAGACTCTAAAACCACCAACGATGATGAGTTCAGTACATCGATCTCGTTTTCACCAAAGCAACCAGAGAGAGGTGCTAAAACCATGAGAAAGACCAAACCAACCGCTTGAACGGGGATGCGCATAAAAAACTCCAACCGCCTCTGATGTTTGAATTCGATGGTTTTCAGCGTAGTTGCATTCCTCGCTAAGGATTAAATGACGAGGTTCAGCCGGTCAAGCATGGCTACTGTCCGCACGGACCAGAAGCAGCGTGTCCTCATGCGGGCCGTTCCTGAGTCATTTTCCGGTGCCTTGGCGAGTTATTTTGGCTCAGGACCAACGGATATATCACTTGCAAGAACACAGCATGCAGCCTATGTTCAGGCCTTACTCGATATCGGTCTAGAAGTTACGATTCTTCCTGCAGACGACAATCATCCCGATTGTGTCTTCGTTGAAGATCAAGCTATCGTCGTCGACGGTCACGTCTTGTTACCTGTTCCTGGCCATCCCTCCCGAGTAGCGGAACAACCTCCTATTGCAGACTTCCTTTCGCGCCAACTCAATGGATTTCAAGTCTGCGGCATGTTTGGAGATGCTCGCATGGACGGCGGTGATATTCTTCGTCTTGGAGATATTTTCTTTGTTGGACGCTCCGATCGGACGAACCAAGAGGGTATTGAAACACTCCGAAATCTCCTCACGCACCTTGGTCACGAATTGCGCATCGTTAATATTCCAACCGAAAAAGCCCTCCATCTTACCTCGGTTGCATCAACGCCAACGGATAACATCATTCTCACTGCAGAAGGCTACCTCACTCCAGAAGACTTTGGTGAGCTACCCGATGGTTGTGAAGTCATCGTATTACCCGAACAAGAAGTCTATGGATGCAACACGATTGGTTTCGGAAACGGGAAAGTCTTGGTTGCAGATGGCTATCCAACCGTTCTGAAAACACTCAAGGAGAATGGGTTGGATCCAGTCGTTCTTGACATGAGCCAAATACGTGAAGCGGACGGTTCGATTACCTGTTGCTCAATCTTCTTCTAACCATTCATCCGAACCGTGAATAACCTAAATTACAGGTAGCCTCTATAGATGTACATATGAATATCGCCAATAGAGTTATGCACACTCCGGAGGGGAGCCTATTGGCTTCTAGAAATGAAAAATCCTTCACAAATGGCTTACTCATTGTCGTTGAGGGGATGGATGGGAGTGGTAAATCCACACAAGCGAAATTACTCTTTAATTGGATTCGCGCGCTCGGTTTACCGGTTCATCATACTGAATGGAATTCAAGTCCAGTTGTTGCCACTGCAACCAAAGCAGGCAAGGACTCGAAGCGTTTGAAACCTCAAACCTTCCATCTCATCCACGCTGCAGACTTCGCAGACCGATGGAGTAAGCAGATTGAGCCAATGTTGGAGGTTGGCGGAATTGTCATTTGCGATCGTTACAAATTTACTGCCCTTGCAAGAGACGGGGCGCGTGGGGTCGACGCTGACATTATTGAATCGAATTATTCCTTTGCTCGAGAACCGGACTTAACCCTGTATTTCGATATCCCTCCAGAGATAGGATACAATCGTATTGTAACAGGACGCCCAAGTTTGAAATTCTATGAAGCAGGGATGGACATGGGATGGACCCACGACCCTTTCGAATCCTACAAAATACTGCAAGGGAAAATAAAAGCAATTTACGATGATTTGGTCGAACGCGGCCGTATTGTTCGCGTCGATGCTCTAGGTACGGTAACGGAAGTACACACAAGGGTTCGGAATCTCATTGGACAATTCGTTAATCTAAATGCAATAGAACCTATTGATGAGAACGATCGCCTTGCGGAAATGATACGAATGTCGTCGTTCGATTGGGGAGCATTTGAGGAGAGAGAAGAATGAATCTGGGAGGGAAATTGATCGTTATCGAAGGCCCAGATCATGTTGGTCGGTCCATGCATGCTCGCTTGTTAAGCGAACGACTCAAAGCGCATGGTGTTGCGGTTTCGATCGTTGGACTCGCTCGTTCCGAATTGCTCGGCAAACTCATCAAGAGTTCAAACCCAGGTCTTCACCAACTGAACTGGAGAACGCGCGCTTTATTGTATGCAACGGATTTACACGACCAGTTTATCCACGAAATTGAGCCTCTTCTCGCTGCGGGCTTTGTTGTGATTGCAGATAGATACACGCTGACACCATTGATTCGAGAATCGATACGCGGTGGAGATTCAGATTGGATTAATGGACTGTACAAAAACATGACCAAACCGGATATTACTGTCGTCTTGCAAGCAGGCGGACGACGTTTGCTTAACCGAATGATGTACAATGATTCTCTCACAAAATTGAATCATTTCGAAGCGGGAGCTGATATGGCATTGTCCCCCTCCATCACACATTCATTTTTACAGTACCAGAAACTTCTGCGTGAGGCTTTTATCCGCCACGCTAAAGAAGAAAACTACCCAATTGTGCATACCAGGGATACCGTTTCCGAAGTCCACTCCAAGGTCTGGAAGCATATTCTGCCTTGCGTCGAAGACATGTTGCAATCCATCAACGACTAATTCTCAACACGAATTGTCTTGATCAATTGAGAGAGGAGTTTCCTCTCTCTTCCGTTTCAAGTAATATTCCAGATGTTGGTGAAGTAGAAGAATTGTTTACTGCAGACGAGAGAAAATCATCAATCATCAACAAGGCTTCTTCAGAACCGTCTTTGATCATCGGCCTATCTGAATGTGTTGAAATTCTTGAGAGAACCGCATCCAACTCTTCAATTGAAGTTCGTTTCGGATGAAGCACCTCAACATGGGGGAAGGTTTTGTTTGCAAGTGCTGCATTGATTTCCTGTTCGACTTGTCCAGGCTCTGGGATACATATCGAAGGTATCCCAATGCATCCCACCTCTCCAAGCAGTTGAGTACCTGCAGTTTGAATCATCCAATCGGCAGTAAGCATATCCTGAATGAAGCCTTCATTGGAGATGGGGCAACATTCGACATTATCGGGGACAGTTTCAGGGTAATGCCCGTACAATTTCAATTTCAAACCATGGACATCTGCATGCTGAGAGATTGCGGGTAGATGATGAAGAACGCTGGTCCTCATGTAAGCGATTACATGTGTCCCCTTTGGTGTCCATGCATCAGGATGAAATTGAGGCCTAAGCATTGGTCCAAGAATTCGTACGTTTGGTTTGTTTGGTTGAAGGTTAAATCCTTTAGAGATCAAACTCAAATCGGGTTTTGGAGCAAAAAAACGACACATAACTTTGATTGGAATTAATTTCACTCGTTGCCTTCGATTGAGGATATAATCCAGTTGAGCGTCGAGTGAGAAGCGTTGGGAATTAAACGAAATTAACGGCAAATCGAGTCGCTTTGCAACACCAGAAAATGTGGGTTCAAAATCGGTGATGAGAGCATCGGGTTTCCAATCCCTTAATTGCTCAATAACTCGTTTCCTTCGTCGGCGTTGTTTCCAAAAAAAGGCGATCGTTGCGAAACCAGTCCGGATATACGCTACCCGATTTCGCCTTATGACGAACCGGGGAGTCTCAAGATGAAAGACGGAATCAGCACCGAACTCATCGCGTAGCAATTGAAGAGCGTCCCCACACGTAAAGAAAGCAATTTCATGGCCTCGTTCAATCAAACCATTCGCTAGTGTTAGTGCTCGAACCGTATGGCCTCGTCCTTCACCTGCCAATGCATATGCAATTCTCACAGGAAGGCCTCCTGAATCAATTGAACATCGAGTGAGTCTTGGTTTGAGAGATTCATTTCTTCAAATCGTTGGGCAGCTCGCAAGCGCAATGAATTTACCGTAAAATCAGTAGGCTGGTAATGTAGAATATCCATTGTCCCATCCATGGTTTCCGTAACAGCAGTGCAGGATTCGACCCAGTCGCCATCGTTCCAGTATTCAATTCCGTCCAGAAGTTTGAATTCTGCTTTGTGGATGTGTCCACACACCACGCCATCGTATCCTCGGCGATTTGCTTCCTCAGTAATTGTCTTCGAGAATCGACGAAAGGTTTTGGAACTGTTCTGGAACGTTCGCCGTACAGCTGTTGCTAACGACCATGGTTTTAATCGAAATTTCCTACGAATCCAAGCAACTGGCCGATTTAATCTCATTAAAATCTGGATGCTGGAATGGCCAAGATGGCAGAGTAGTTTGCTCTGTCTCATGAACAAATCAAACTCATCACCATGAAGAATCCAGAGTTTACGACCATCTGCAGTCGTATGTACTGCATCTTTTTGGATTGAAATTCCTTTGATTGTAGTGTTGGCCCATTTCCGGAAACTATCGTCGTGATTCCCTGGAATGTAAACAATGTTGACACCCATCTCTGCTTTTGCCATAAGGTTTCGTAAAATGTTGTCACAATCTTGATTCCATGACCATTTTCGACCAAGAACCCATTGATCAATGATGTCTCCGATGAGGTAGATCGTTTCTGCATCATGCGATTCTAGAAAGGCGAGGAGTTTTGAAGATTGGACCCCTTTGAGGCCTAAATGCCAATCGGAGAGAAAGAGCGTTCGGTAGTGCTCGTTCGCTTCCAAGTATACACCCTCATGCTATCCAGAGCAGTCTAAAGAATAGTCAACCCCACATGAATATTCATTGGCCTATATAGACCTATAGTTTAGGTTGGGAGTCAATATTCGTCATTTGATTCCGTCGTGGCGTTGATATACGCGAGTGTGGCCGTTCAGTCTACTGCAGGGGTCGCCCAGCTTGGTCAAAGGCGCTGGGATGAGGTCCCAGTCCGTAACGGTTCGCAGGTTCGAATCCTGCCCTCTGCACCATATCGAGCAACAAGTTCACATTCTGTTTCGTATACGGAGGTGCGGTAGCCATGGTGGATGAAGGCCCAGATGTCGATGCAATTCGGGACACGGTCATCTCACAAATCGTTGAAGGGGGATACGTTACTGCAATTCCTATAGTCATTCTTTCACTCTATCTGTTTGTTCAAGGATATCGCCGATTAAGTCTCATCACTGCCATTGCCGGAGCTGCAATTGGGTATCTCTCAGCAAGTACGCTATATCCATTTGTCCTTGATCTCGGTCTTGCGATTACACTCGATCGATTCCAACTCTTTGCCGCAATGGCATTCGCAATCATTGCCGTCATGATTACATCGATGTCGATTCGATTGTTGGCGACTGGATTTGTCTTCATCGTCATTTCGAATGGAATTCAATTGCTGAAGAATTACGGAATCAACCCAGAAAGAGGTGAACTCCTCCCTGGAATTACGGCGATTATCGCCTTCTTCGTTGGTATGTCCTTCCGTCACATCTTACCCCCAATTGTAGCAGCACTCATCGCTTCAATTGGATTGTATGTAGGCGCGTGTATCATCCTCGATATGCCGATGGAATATCTCAGCCTTGAATCATCACTGGCCCCGCTTCTCGTTATTCCGAGTGTCATCGTCAGTCTCCTCATTCAACGGTGGCACAAGAAGCGAAACGATCCAGATGATGTCGCAACAAATGATGTTCAGCGACAACGCCAAGCCGTCCGCAGGGCACATTACCATCCTGAATTGGAAGTCGATACTCAATGGGCACGGGGCGGTATTCGGAAGTAATCACTCTTCGAAAAACACAGCAATTTCGTCCAATGACTTACGTTGTAAATCTGGAACCATTGCATCTTCTGCAGGATATCCTACAGGTAAAACGAGCATCGCGTGTTCATGTTCAGGGCGGTCAAGAATATCACGTAAAAATCCCATTGGAGATGGCGTATGAGTGAGTGTTACCAATCCCATGTGATGGATTGCATGGATGAACATGCCAGCAGCAATACCGCAGCTCTCGTTGCTGTAATATGTTGGGCCCCACTCTCCATTTGCTCGCATTCGTTTTGAATGACGGAAGAGGATGATAACCCATGGCGCATCGGTCAAATGTTTCTTGACCGCGTCGGTCCCAAGCGGCTCCAACACTTCTTTCCAAGCATCTGGCATTCGTTCTTGGTAGGTTTTCCGTTCTTCTATCTCAGCAGCCTCACGAATCTTTTGTTTCAATTCCTGCGATGATATTGCAACAAACGTCCATGGTTGAAGGTGTGCTCCGCTTGGAGCAGTGCCTCCGCAAAGGATTGCTTGCTCAATCAACGGTTTGGGCACGCTTCTTTGGGAAAAATGTCGTGTTGTTCGCCGCCTTTTCATCTCTTCAAGCAACGAATCTGAACGATTTCTCATGTTATCAGAGGATATTTCTTCCCACACCAATGAAACAAATCCTTTGTCCACCATAGTTTAACGAAGAGGGCTATGGTTATCAGCCTTCATCGAATTGAAATTGATATGGGTGAATAAACGAGTTACTGCTTCGGAGGAGGGTATGAATAATAAGTGATGAATAAAGGGCGATATTATGGATGATTCGTTGAAATCCAAACCAATCGTCCTGTTCAATACGCATGTCTATCCGAGGCACCGAGATGACCATGTTGCTCCATTCATGCACGATTTAGCAAAGGTCTGTTCCACGTTTGCAAGAGTTGTTGTTCACTGCCCGCATGCTCCTGGGCTCCCGCTCAGCGAGAACATGGATGGTGTTGAAATTCGACGATTCAGATATGCGCGTGAACACAAACAAACGCTCGCTTATCGGGGGGACATGCACAAGCAAGTCAAGAAATCGATCTTCAAAGCAATGCTATTCTATTCATTCCTTCGAAAATGGAAAAAGGCAACTAAGAAACTTATCCGAGAATTAAACCCGGATATTGTCCACGCTCATTGGTTAATACCTGGTGCTTATGTCACCAACAAAGCAATGATCGGGGGCACAAAGTTGTTTATTTCCATGCATGGAACCGATGTTTTCTTGATCAATAAGATGGGTTTTGCGCGTCGCCTTGCGCGTAAATCGCTCAAATCTGCCACCAATCTGCACTTCGTTTCCGAGGCTCTCCAATCGATTATTGTTCAACAATATGGCGAGGAAAATGGAGGCGGTCTCGTACTGCCAATGGTCTTTGGATTGGAGGATTTTCGTCAATCGTCGATTGGAGTGAGAGATACGAAACGAATTCTATTTGTTGGCAGATTGATGGAAGTCAAAGGTATCGATGTTCTGATTAAAGCTTTCAGCCGCTTGTTAGGCGATGAAAGATTTTGTGATTGGGTTCTTGACGTCGTAGGCGATGGTCCCGAACTCGATTCATTAACCGATTTGTCAAGAGAAATGGGGGTTGATCAAAACATTCATTTTCATGGTTCAAAGCAACGAAGCGAAATCAAGAGTTTTTACGATCAGGCGGATTTGTTTATCCTACCCTCAAGAACGACTTCGTTGGGTGAAAAAGAAGGTTTGGGCCTTGTTATTCTTGAAGCGATGATGTCAGGAATTCCCGTCATTGGAACAGATTGTGGGGGGATCAAAGAAACGATTGAGCATGGAACAACCGGTATCATCGTTCCAGAAAATGACGATGTGGCATTACATGGTGCGATGGTTGAACTTCTCTTGAATTCTGAAAAACGTAATGAATTGGTCCAAAATGCTCATGCTGAAATTGACAGAAAATACTCGTCAGAGTCTTTGACCAATACGATGAAAAAATGGTATGGAGTTGATTGATTGGAAGATTATACTAAATCCATTCAATCCAAGCAAATTCTTGGAAAATTTCTCACGATTCTTATCATAGTTCTATCATTTTGGTTCATTTATCAACAAATAATATCTAGTGAAATCGATGTTTTTGACACCCTATTGAATGCTAAACCTATCATCTTCCTTTCGATTTTCTGTCTTTTTGGCGTGCTTACTCTAAGTCCAATCATCTGGAAATTTTTGATGCTCGGTAGTGGCGCAAATGTCCCTTACCGCTTATGTTTTGGAATTTGGTGGACGACAAACATTGCAAAATATGTTCCAGGAAAGGTGAGTCTAATCGCAGGAAGGGCCTACGTAGCAAGAAAATATGGGAGTCGTGTCGTCCTCGAATCCTTCGTTTGGGAATTGATCATCAGTATTTCATCAGCCGTTTTAGCAGGACTTTTGTTGCTTGATTTGGATGGAATTCCAACATCGACTAAATCTATTTTGATCATAATTGGTATAGCAAGCCTCTTTCCTATAATCAGTCCAAAACTTACACAACGCCTTGTTCGAAAACCGTTCTCGTTATTGGGACGAGGTGAATGGGAAAATGAAACTTCAATGACAAGAGGGTACTATTGTATCGCCCTTGTTTTGATGTTAATCTCTTGGATTCTGTGGGGCTTAGCCCATCAATTCATCCTTTGGGGCCTTGGAGGAGATGCTTCATTATCGCTGCTCATTGGTGCATTCTCCATCGCTTGGTTGGTTGGCTTTTTTGCATTCTTTTTACCCGCTGGGCTTGGGGCTAGAGAAGGCGTATTCACGTTCAATCTGTCATTGTTTTTGAGCGGAGGAATTGCAGGTATTATCGCCGTCATTTCAAGGACATTGAATGTACTTGTTGAGATAGTTGTCTTCATGTTTGGCCTAACGATGATGTCTCCGGAAGAACTCGAAGAAGAATAATTACAGCTCTTTGCTAGAAGAAGTGTTTGAGTTATTTTCACTGGCTCGATATGTGATTGTTTCACCAAGCAAACCAAGAAGGAAGAACTGAACTCCTATGATGATCAATAAAACACCTAACGAAAGTAAAGGCCGATCACCTATGCCCTCATCATATGCATACTTGATGAAAACAAGATAGCTACAAATTGCGAGTCCTGTAGCTGACAGAAATCCTCCAACTTTTCCAAACAAATGCATTGGGCGTTCCAAAAATGCCATCAAAAAGGAGATTGTAATCAAATCGAAGAGGCCACGTAATAGGCGCTTTGTACCATATTTCGATTTACCGTGTAAGCGAGGTCGATGATTGATTGCAATCTCGGTAATCTTCGCGCCATTCATCTTCCCGAGAACGGGTGTATATCGGTGCATATCTCCATAGAGATTGAGGGATTTTGCTAAATCGGTATCATATGCCTTAAAGCCGCAATTCATATCATGGATTTTGATACCGCACATCAAACGAACAAGTCGGTTGTAAATCTTCGATGGCCAGCGCTTGAAGATATTATCGCGACGCTTTGCCCTCCAGCCGCAAACAATATCGTTTCCGTTCTCTATTTCTTCAATAAATCGGGGAATCTCTGCTGGATTGTCTTGTAAATCACCATCCATGGTGATTGATATTTCACCGGTTGCCGCTGCAAATCCCGTTTTTAGTGCAACGGCTTTACCGAAGTTACGTCTGTGTTTGATAACTCGCACATTACCTTCAGATTCCTTCAATCCCATCATGATTTCAAGTGAATTGTCTGTTGATCCATCATCAATGAATATGATTTCATATGCAGTCTTCTCCAAAGTTGATTTAATTTCTTCAACGAGTGGAATCAGATTCTCCTCTTCATCAAGGACTGGAACAATAATGGAGAGTTGTAATGTTTCCATACTCATAAACAACCGAACGTGACGAGGGTAAAATAGATATTCACTAGCGAACATATATAGGGTGCACTTAGACGACTCAATTTGAGAAAGCAGCATGTCAAATTCATTAGGAAAGATTCGTGATTTGGTTCACTCAGTCAACAATAAATTCATTTCATTGTTCAAAAAGATGGAGACCTTTTCAACGAAAAGAATCTACTTGTTGTTGTTTTTGTTAACGTTCATAATGGCCGCTCCAATGCTTATTGGATACGAAATTGATGATGATGATGGTCGATATGAACACAAAGATTTGGACATTTTCCAAGATCGTGCAGAAACGATTCTTGAAGGAGATATGCTCTATGGTGACACGGAACATGTGACTCTATCTCCTCCACTGATCAACTATTTGTTCGTCCCCGCAGTTTTACTAGGGAATACTCCGCTCATCTGGACACTATGGTTTGCTGTGTTTATTTTCTCATCTTCGGTAATTTTGTACCGTGTTTTGAATTCCTTTTTTGAAAAACAATATGCTTTGGCGGGGTCAATTTTTTTCATCGCATCGCCATTTTCTCATTACACGACCATCATGATGATGCAGGATGATGCAATCATAGTCACCTTTCTTCTTCTTGCTTTTCTTTTCATGGTGAGGAAAAGTTGGTACAAAGCATCTGCAGTGTTCGGTTTTGGTGCAATGACCAAATTATTTCCCGCTCTTTGTGCTCCGCTTGCAGCTATTGGCCCAAAAACTTGGAAGGGGCGGATTTTTGCTACAACTATCGGATTAGGGATTGGTTTTTTTGTTGCCTTGCCGTATTTGATTTATGCTACCGAAGAGTTTCTCCAATTCCTCAATTTTTATTTGACCGGGCAACAACCTGTATCTGAAAGTCAGTTATCTGAAACCGTGTCAGACATTGATCAACGCGGAATGTCGTTTTGGAGGTTTTTAGGGGAGTACGTGATCTATATCCCAAGCATATACCTTCACGTTGTTTTTGTCTCATTGATTGTACTTACATGGATTGCTGCGTTGATGAAGAAAATTGAAATTATTCCTGCATTTACGCTCTGCATACTTTGGATTTTCATATTCTATTCAAAAATCCATTATGGATACCATCTTATGATTTTCTCACTCCTCATCCCTTGGGCATTACCTCATCCAAAACGATTGGCTGGCTTAGGTGGCATCGGCTTCTTCCTGATTCTTATTCACAGAATGTGGAGGAAAAATTCAATGTTCAATTCAATATCTGCAATCCAGATGACGCTTGCATCGATCATGTGGACATTCTGGATTTATTGGGCAGTAATGATCCTCAAGAATAAAAATAATGATTTTTCGGCGCCCGAGAAATGCGATAGATCGACAATACTCGTCGTTTCGTATTTCACACTGTTTTGTGCAGGATATTATCTGCTAGCAATGGTCAATATCTTGCTTTAGAGCGGGTTCCAACAAGGCTATTGCTCTGCATACCTTTTTCGCATTCGTAGCCAGCCTTCACTAAAGAAAATTAACGCGTATAGTGATGCAAGCCAGAGGTGTATATTTGTCATGTCGTCAAGCCACAATGGTGCGTTTTCAAATGGGGTTGCAAACACCAAAAGAATCGATAACCAAACGACGGTTAAACCGTGAAGAACCCAACGGAATACGCCCAAAATCTGTGTTGAATTAGCGCGCATTTCTGACATTTGAGAATCGGTTAAAATGGCGGTTAATCCAACCACTTTGTCAAGAGCGCTTCCTCCATTCCACCGGATTTTTCCAAGTCGGAAGCGATTGATGAAATCGATGCCCGTGAAGACGGTTACCCAGACAACAACGACTTCGAGTAAGGGATCCAATCCCATCAAATCAAGCGAACCCCATGTAGACCAAGCGAAGAGGGCCCATATCCAGGCGACGAGGAAAAGTTGGAACAGTCGGGCAAACTTTGCTAACTTTCTGAGTAAAACCAAATCGTGTGAAAAAATCAATTCGAGTGAGATAAAGAGACCAACTGTGAGCGTAATGATGCTGCTTGAGGCGAGTCCCAGCCATCCGATGTCCCCCACTCGCCATGCTTCCAGTAAAGCAACAAACGCCCAAGCCAATGCGATGACTGAAGCGCTATTAACGGCTGCTTGCATTGTATACAGAGGGTCTCTTCCGTCCTTGAGTACGGAAAGCCCGCCCATCAATCGTACCTCAAACCCTGATTCATCGACAAGACCTCGGCTTGCTGCCGTCATACCGCCAATAGCCTGAATTCGTGCAGTTTCGACAATGCTCTCAGATTCATCCTCACCGTTTCCATTGGACCAATTCGATCCTCTACTGGCGGCATGAGCTGCTCCCGTACCTCGTCCTTTTCGTCCCGCTGAACGCGACTTTGCCCACGCTCGGATTTCTGCAGAGATAATGTCCTCAACTTGATCTTCGTTGAGAGGCGCCCCGTGATCGGTGTAAAGCCAACGACACTGGATGGGAACAGGTGCGGGATCAACGTCCGGGGCTACCATTTGGAATTGCCCAGGGCCAAGTGTTGGCAATTGGGCAACCAAATCTTGATCGCCACCACTTTCTTTGAGCAGATGACGGACTTTCTCAACATCTTGTGGTTGCGTGAATCGCCCGATAAACGTCGTATTCGCTTGAGCAAGGATCTTGTAATCAACGTCCGAAACGTTCTGTGTCGCTAAAACACAAGCAACACCATACTTTCTAGCTTGTTTGAAAATGAGTTTGATGAGATCTTTTGCTGGCGGATTCCGTGGATGTGGAGGAAGATATGGTGCAACTTCATCCATGAAGAAAAGAAGTTTTAGTTCTCCTTCAGCTGGCTGTTGCGTCAACATCCAATCGTACAATTCACGAGATAGTTCTTGGACGAAATACTGCTTTTGCGCCTCATCTTGGATTGTATTTAGATAAACAATATTCAATGGAATTTTTCCGGGGATTGCCGGTTCAGCAAAAGAGTCGATGTCGATGGGCACGCCATTTGAAAACAAGAGTTGGTTCACGCCACTTGAGAATGCTGCGAGCCTACGGGCCAGGTCGTTTCTCGTCGTTTTTGGTAATCGCTCCTCGAAATTCGTAAGACGGTGTTCAAACATTACCTCGTCCCATGTAGGGGCGTCTGACTTCTCGCCTTCATCATCTTCGATGAAGCAATGTGGATACAAGAATCGTGTGAACTCATGGTGGGGTTCCCGGACGACGCGTGCAAGAGATTGGAAATCGCCGACGTCTAGACCGCATCGTGTTCCTTCAACGAGTATTTCGTAAAGAAATGGTTTGACCACTTTGCCTTGTGCTTTTTCTACATCGTACCCAGCAAGGCTCGTAAATCCTGCTGCGACCATGTCCCATGCAGTAATTGCTTCTTCAGGGTCAAGATCCGCTGGAGGAGCGCGGAAGGGGTCAATGCACAAAGGGAGGCCTTTGCTTCGAAGCGGAGTCCAGATTCGAACCTCGCAATCTTCGAGCAATTTGCGCTTACGAGCAACATCTCCATCTCGTTCGAGAAGTTCAGATTCATCAATTCCCAACGCAAGTCGGGCAAGATCGCCTTGTGGGTCGATGATGAGGGAGGGAATCCCTGCAAGGGCTGCTTCTTCAATCAACGCCTTTGCCATAACCGTCTTGCCTGAACCTGTGGAACCTAACATGGCGGCATGGCGGGCCAGAACTTGTGCTGGGATGTCGATCGGATCGCCCGAATCTCTTCGCTCACCAAGAAACATTCCTTTCGGCTTGAACTTCTTTTTCGAACTAACGGGCGTAGATGGGTCGAGAATATCATCCACTAGTGAAGCAAATTCCGATGGAGAGGGTTGCTCTTCATCAGACACCATAACACGGCAGATACGGTTGAGGTCTTGAATTGAACGTCGCGCAGATGGGTCAAGGCGCATGCTCTTGAAGGTTGAAACATTCGCCGAATCATGCCTGAGCGGATTCCATTGGCCCGGCCTTCTTGGACGAGTGAAATGCGTCAGGCTGCAATCGATACTTTAGACTCAGGACATTGGGTCAAGGGCCCGCAGAGTCGAGCATTTGCTCAAGAATTTGCTGAATATTGTGGGGTTGATTTCGCTTCACCGTGCAACAGTGGCTCCGGGGCTCTAATCGCCGCATTGAGGCTTCTTGGAATCGGGCCTGGAGACGAAGTTATCGTCCCTTCTTTGACCTTCATCGCAACTGCAACATCGACCTCAATGGTTGGCGCTACACCAGTCTTTGCAGAGGTTGAAAGCGATTATTGGTGTCTTGACGTTGAAGATGTGAAACGACGCATCACATCAAAAACGAAGGGCGTTATTGGTGTCCATTTGTTCGGGCAATGTTATGGGACTGAACTTATCGATTTGTGCAAGGAACACGGTCTTGGTTTGATCGAAGATGCTGCTCAAGCCCATGGAGCATCCATTGTGCACAATGGAGCCGAAACCATGGCAGGAGCGCTTGGAACCATTTCCTGTTTCTCATTCTTTCCATCAAAGAATATAGCCGTTGGTGGAGAGGGCGGGATGATTACGACCGCTGATGCGGAAATTGGAGCCAGAATCAAGTCCATTGTCGACCATGGTAGAAATGGTTCGTTACAGTCGCAGGAGGTTGGAACCAACATGCGTATGTCGGAAGTTTTTGCAGCCATAGGGCGTGAACAGTTGAAGCATCTTGACGATTGGCTTGCTCGTCGCCATTCAAATGCTGCAACACTATGCAGAGCGATTGAAGCACATCCAAAATTACGGGCGCCTCAAGTCCGACCAGGCTCTGAACATGCATGGCACCAGTATTGCCTACAAACAGAGGATGTTGAGAGATTTCTACAACACATGTCTGCCCATGACATCGATGCACGCCAGATTTACCCTGTACCTTGTCACCAACATCCGGTATACAACGATCACCAGCAAGTAAACGATGAATTCCCAATTACATCCCACCTTTCTGAACAACTTATCTCCATCCCAGTCCATCACGGACTTACCGATGTTGAGTTGGAACGAATCGTTGATGCACTCAACACTTATTGACGAGTGAGCATTCGTGCTAAGGAAGCATTGGACCAACCGCGTAGATAGGTCAATTCCATTCCTGCCCATGACGGAATTTCGACCGTGGCGTCCTCGTCCTCGAGCTCGACTTCTGCGATAATCAGACCGGCGAGATTGTTTTCAAACTCATCAATTTCCCAAACAAATCCATCGGTATTTGTCCAAAGGTAGCGCTTTTTTTCAACGAATGGGTACTGCGAATCATCAACGATGGATTCTGCAAGGTTTCGTTCAATTCCCCATTCAAATTCTGCTGCAGCGGCACCTTTTCTTGACCCTTTTAGGGTCAGAATATAAGTGGAATGCGATTTCCGAATTCGAACCGTCCACTCTGGTTCTTGTAGAAGCGTATTGCACACTTCCTGCGATAGCCCAGATACCAATTGCTTCTTGTTGTACAATACAGAGCCATACTCGAAGGACACATTGAATTCTTTATGTTCGAGATACCATTGTTTGATTTCAATACATTTCGTTGATTCATGGACCCACGGTCGCTCAAATCGCCCATCAACAAGAAAACGTCGTTCGATTTCGACATTTTCTGGCATAGTTCGTCCTTTGGCATACAACACATAATCCTGTCCGAGCGCTATTTGAGCAAATAACCAAGTGGTTCATAACCTCGAAACATGACACATTGGCATGGACAAAAGGGTTGTTACGTCCGTGGGGCTCGTACTCTTGATGCTCACAGCAGGATGTATTGGTAATGTTCGTGATGAGTTTATTACAGAATTGCCAGATGATTGGAAGACCCAAACGAGTCGTACCATTTCGCAGCCACACTTGGTTCAATTCGACTCGTGCTTGGATATGGAGTATGATCTCAAGGCGAGTATTGCGGAGGAATATCGCACGCAATTATTGCAGGCAGTCGAAGAACAGTATTACTACGGCTGGGGAATGTTCGATGATGGAATGGTTGCAGAAGCCGCCATGGATGGTGATTCGGCATCAACAGGCTCTGCACAACCACAAACACGAACCCAGGGCGAAGACTTCAGTGGAACCAACAACCAAGAGCAAGGTGTTGATGAAGCGGATTTCATCAAGACAGATGGGTATTTCATCTATGCTTTACAAGGTTCAACACTCTCAATCATGAGCGTCCCAGAATATGGGGGGATTGAATTTGCAAGCAATTCTTCCATCGAAGGTTCGCCAATTTCTATGATGTTGCGCGGTGACCGATTAATTGTCTTGTCAAGATACAGTCCATGGAACGTCGACGCTGAGGATGCTCTCTACGAATACCTGCGTTGGGGCGGCGATTACAGTGAATGGAGAGTCGATTCATTGACCAAGTACACCACATACAACATCTCGGACAGATCGAGTCCAGAGGTGATTCAGGAACTCTACTTGGAAGGATACAATGTCGATGCAAGGGAAATTGACGGCTCCATTCGAGCCATCACCCACTCGTGGCTGAACATTCCTGGATTGTCGAGCTGGCTCAACATGCCAAGCGAGTACTACGACCTCAATTGGGAGGATCCGCAACGCAGAACCTACCGTGAAATAATTGCCTATGAGACCATTCAAGCGAATGAAAAAATTCTCGAGTCCATAACATTGGAAGAGCTTGTTCCGAAAATCTACCAACGCATTGATGGTCAAATCACCGAACATGATATGCGTTCTGAAGGATGTGGAAACTTTGCAAAACCAATGGATGGATTCAGTCGTGGGTTTACCAACATTCTCTCGCTGGATTTATTTTCGTCTACATTTGATTACGAATCCGACCACCTTCTCAGCAATCACCCACTCGTCTACGCATCAACGGATGCTCTGGTTTTGACCGAAAACGCATGGGACTGGTGGTGGTTTTGGGGTCAAGATGAGGTCGATGATATGACCAACATTCACACCTTCGACATTTCAGTACCGGGAGTTACGGCCTATACAGGGTCTGGACGGATCGATGGACAAATCTTGAACCAATTCAGCATCTCGGAATACGAAGGCGTTCTTCGAATTGCAACAACAGTTGGACAGTGGAATAGATGGTGGATGGAAGATCCTGAACCGATGTCGTCGTCGGTTATCACACTCGTTCGTGGTGTTGATCCACAAACCGATCAGCAAATCTTACTCGAATACGGTCGTTTGGATGGTATTGCAGAAGATGAGCGTATATGGTCGGCTCGATTCGTTGAAGACCGTGCTTATCTCGTTACATTTGAGCAGATCGATCCATTATGGACTATCGATTTATCAAACCCAATGACGCCTACAATTCTCGGCGAATTGGAGGTGCCTGGCGTCTCAACATACATACATCCACTCCACGATGACATGCTTCTGACCATAGGTATGGGGCCAGCAGGAGAAGATGGGTTGGGTCTTGATTGGTCGAGTACACGCCTATCCACCTTCAACATCAGTGATTTAACCCGGCCTGCGGTTGCTGACACGTTGATGCTTTCACCGGTTGATGACCCTGAAAACAACCGATGGACTTGGTCGTATTCTGAAGCGATGTATGAACATAAGGCGTTCCAATATTGGGGGCCAAAGGAAATGCTTGCAGTCCCATTATCCACATATCGATGGGTCGAACATTATGATGAGAAAGGAAACTACAATTGGCACTATGAGTATGTTTCAAAGGCGATTATTGTCAATGTCGATGAAGCATCGGGTAGTATGTCAGTACATGGCGAAGTAAACCATTCTTCTCTTATCAACCAAGATCAAGGGAATTATTGGTGGGGCGGAAATGAAAACATTCGGCGCACTATTTTCATGGGTGATTTCATCTATGCATTTTCTGGTGCAGGTATTACTGCACACAACCTAACGACAATGGAATTGTCCGACGTCGTAATGTTTGATATTGAAATACCAGATTATGCCTATTACGAATACTAGGCATGGTTGAAAGCCAAACATCAATTGCTTAGGGACGCTCCTGTAATCGTGCGGATGCGAGTAGGCGTTGTCGGTTGCGGGCGGTGGGGTTCAAAGCACCTCGAAGCGTTACAAAAAATTGCAGGAGATGCACAAATCGATACGATTGTTGCCTGTGATGTAAATGCAATTGCGCTTGAAAGGGCTCGTTCGATGGGATTCGAAATACATGACAACCCTGAAACTCTCGTTGACCTATTTCAGCTCAATGCCGTGATTATTGCTACGCCAAACGATTCACATTTTGAACTCGGAAAACAATTTCTCCTGAAGGGAGTGAATGTGTTTTTAGAAAAACCACTTGCAACAACTTTTGATAATGCATCATCGCTTGTTTCGATCGCAATTCAGGAAGGAAAGGCGTTGAAAAGCGGTTTTCTTTTACGATTTCATCCATGTGTTATCGATGCAAAACGGCAAATTCGAATGGGTCGTATCGGCGCAATTCAAGCGATCCATTATCGAAAAAAATCAATTCGGCCTTGGGATGGTTTCTCGTATGCTCTTGACTCATTGGCTATTCACGGTGTTGACCTCGCAGAATTTTTGCTCGATGGTCAAGCTCCTTTGCGGATTTCTGAAGTCGTCGGCTTCCATAATTGCACAAGATTAACCCTCGAATATCCCAACCAAGTAGAGACTCACTTAGATGTGGGCTGGGATTCAGATGAGGATGTTGCTGAATTGGAAGTGGTTGGGGCGAACGGAAGAATTCTCGTTGCGCTGCAAAACCATTGCGAATACAAAACTAATTTTGAAAATCCAGAGACGGTTTTTGTTGAGTGTGTTCATCCCCCTCTGGAAGGAGTGCTTCTCGACTTTCTTTGTGGCAAATCCCTCTCTATTGCATCCTCCACGGGATCAATATTGCGAACTATCAAGTGCATAGAACAAGCACGCTCGCAATTAATTGCTTCAGGATGTCTAAACATACGAGAATTGAAAGGATGATTCCGTCTGGGTGCATCATGAGCACCGAACGAGTCATGCTTTGGCTACTGGCTGGCATCACAATCGCATCCTTTGCTACTTGGTTTATCCAGGATTCTGTTTTCGATGCAGCGGTGACATTTTCAATCCTATCATGCCTTGTTGCTATCATCTGGGGGGCAAGTTACTACGAGAGTACCATGCAATTAAGTGGATTGAAAACTGGAGGGATATTGAATATCATTACATTTGTAGCAGTAACTGCAGGCCTTACCTATTGGTGCATTTACTTCTATGACTTCCCACTTGTCGGTTCAATCCTTGGAAGTATTGGAACCAATGCCTACATTTGGTGGACTTTTTCTACGCTTGAACCGGGCACTCAATCGGTATAAGTGTGCGAAGTGTCAAAGGCCTTCGCCTAGACATCGCCTCGATGGCAAAGCACGGTGAACACCCTGATCTCCCTTCTGAATTGGAAGACTTGCTTGGAACGGATGTTCATACTATCTTCCTGAAAGCAGACTGCCCGCCTCGTGTAAAGCAAGGGACAATTGGAAATCTCAAATTGGTTGAACTCGAAACTGAAGATCAAGAATGGGATAATCTACGGTTGGAATCTTTACAAGAATCCTTGCAAACAGTTGTTGAAGACAATCAACATCGAAGTGATTGTTTCTTAGAGATTGATCGTAGGGGTTGCCAAGTGCTACAACTCGGGGACTTGAGAGTAACTTGTGCAAGTCCGCCGTTCTCTGATGCTCGTGAAATTACCATCGTTCGACCTGTAGCAAAACTCTCTCTCAGCGATTATGACCTCGATCCAAAAATTATCGAGCGTTTATCCGACCATCATCGTGGTGTTTTCATCTGTGGCCGCCCAGGCTCAGGAAAGACGACCTTGGCGCAAGCAATTGCTGAATATCTTGACGATGAAATCGGGGCCATGGTCAAGACTATGGAGGCACCACGAGATTTGCAACTCGCTGACCGAATTACACAATACGCTCCATTGGAAGGTGATTTAGAAAAAACAGCAGAAATAATATTCCTCGTTCGCCCGGATTTTGTCATCTTTGATGAGGTCCGCCGGGCCCGGGACTTCGAAATTTTTGCTGATGTGCGGCTTGCTGGAGTTGGTCTTCTTGGCGTTACACATGCTAATTCGGCACTCGAAGCCATTCAGCGGTTGATCGGTAAAGTCGAATTGGGATTAGTTTCCCAGGTCCTTGATACTGTTCTACATGTTGAAGCCGGAAAAATCCAACAAGTGCTTGAATTAAGAATGACCGTAAAGCCCCCATCTGGAATGCAAGAAGAATTGGCTCGTCCAGTTATTGAAATTGTTGAATTTCCAACAGGTAATGTCACACATGAGATGTTTGCTTTCGGATCTGAGCTTGCTGTTGTTCCTGTTACAGAAGCTAGTCAAAAAAGACCGATTCAGCAACTCGCTCAAAAACAACTCATCCATACCATTCGTCAATGGGCTGGCGTCCACGTGCGCGTACAATTCACAAGTGATTCGTCAGCAACCGTGTATGCTCCAAGTAATATGATTTCGACATTGGTTGGCCGGGGAGGAGATAATGTTCGGGCACTTCAAGATCAATTGGGTGGTTTGCGGCTTACGATTGAGTCGCTTGACAATATGCCCGACTCAGATGATGTCTCCGAGCATCCAATTTGGAGTGATGATCAGGACCGTCGTGCATATCAAAGCCGTGCTTACGAGCAACACGGTCGCTCCAAAAAGAGCCGAAAAGGGCGTCGTCGTTGAGAAGGAGACTTCTTGAAGAACGGTCGCGCCCGGGATTCATGGCGCAACAAGACGATGGTTCAGGTCGTGCGCCTGTTGTTATTGTTAGGCCAACCACTTCAGTGACTAGTGGTGTTGCTGTTACACAGAAATTGGTTGGGGCTGCTGTTGCATTTGGCGACATTCTTCGTCGCACATTTGGTCCGAATGGACTTGACAAGATGATGTACAAGACCAATGGTGAGAATGCCATTACAAACGATGGGGCAAAGATCGTTGCTGATCTACTCGTCAAACATCCAGCAGCAAAGGCCTTTGTTCAACTTGCAGAATCTCAAGAAAACGCTTGCGGAGATGGTGTAACTGGTTGTTTGTTATTTGCAAGTGAATTAATGAAGGAAGCGGGGCGGTTGTTGGAACGGGGTGTTCATCCACTCGTGCTCGTTGAAGCATACCAAGATTCGATTATGCAAACCCTCGAAATTCTAGAACGATATTCAATGGATGATGTTGGACAAAATTCCTTGCAATCAGTTGCCAAAACTTCGATGGTTGGAAAGTCCGCAGAGGCTGGCGGAGATGATCTTGCTGAGCTTTTGGTCGAGTGTATGGCAACAATCCAAGCCAGTGGCCGGCCTGTTCGTGCTGAAAATATCCGAATGGTAAAGCGCGGCCATGATTCTCTCAAGGAAACTCGATTGATCAAGGGAGTGATAATCGATAAGAAATTCGATTCTGAACGCACTCCAAAAATCTCGGAGGCATCGAAGGTGCTCGCTCTTACTTGCCCATTAACCATTCAGAAGACAAAGCGCGATGCTGAAGTTGAAATCGAGCGACCAGAACAAATGGTGGCGTTTTTTGATGCTGAAGAAAGGCTCATACAATCGAAAATCGATATCATAATTGATTCCGGAGCAGGGGTTGTTTTTACCTCAAAGGAAGTCGATGACCGTATTCAACATGCGTGCAACGATATTGGAATTCTTCTTGTTGGGATGATGGAAGACGATGGCATTGAGGACATCGCTGCCGCGACTGGTGCTTCGTTGATCAACCATCTAGGCGATGTTTCGTCTGATGGTCTTGGATCGGTTCAATCTGCTCTTGTTGATGTATCTGAACGCGAAGACGGGCGTAGCACCCGATTGATTGTAGAGGTGGGCAAAAACTCAGGCCTCGTTACAATCGATGTTGGAGGGGGACAAGGGGCTGCAGTAGAGGAATACGTCCGTGCCATGTACGACGCCCTTCGATCGCTTGAATCGGTGATTGAACATCCTGCAACATTGCTTGGTGGTGGCGCATTCCACATCGCCGCTGCACTGCACCTAAGAGAGTGGGCGGAATCAATTTCCGGTCGTCAGCGTTTAGCCGTCGAGGGCTTTGCTCGAGCGCTTGAAACAATTCCTAGCACACTTGCACTCAATGCTGGTGAAGATCAAATCGATGCATTGTTGCAATTACGTGCAGCGCATCGTAATCAGTCTAGTAGATTCGGTGTTTGCAAGGATGGGAGTATAGGTGAAATAGAAGATGTGTTGCTTTCATCTTTCACCATTTCTCATGCATTGCAGGCTGCAGTCGAGACTACGTGTGGTCTTCTTCGTGTCGATCAGGTCATCTCTTCACGTGGTGATTGAGCAAATTGGCTCATCACATGCTTGATAACGAAGACATACTAGAGGTCGATAACGGGTGCAATTATGGACTCGGGAAAACCTCGCGCTCTACTCAGCGTATGGGACAAAACAGGCATTGTTGAATTTGCGACTTCGCTCACAACTCTTGGATTTGAATTGATTTCTACAGGAGGGACTGCGCGAAAGCTCAAGGAAGCAGGATTGGAAGTTATGAGCGTCTCTGATGTGACACAACATCCTGAAATTTTTGATGGGCGAGTCAAGACTTTGCATCCAGCGATTCACGGCCCGCTTCTTGCACGTTTGCAGAAAAAAGAAGATCGGCTTGGTATGGAGGAGCTACAATACACCCCCATTTCATTGGTCGCTTGTAATCTCTATCCCTTTGTATCCGCCGCATCAGCAGATCCTCCACTTGACAAAGATGCATTGCTAGAAATGATTGATATTGGCGGCCCAACAATGGTGCGGGCTTCCGCTAAAAATCATGCCAATGTAATCATCTGCTGCAACCCAAATGATTACGAATCAATCATCGAAGACCTAACCAGAACCGGGGGCAATCCTTCTGGTGTGCCTATAACACGCAGACAAGATCTTGCTCTCACCGCGTATCAACACACTGCAGCATATGATGTTGCCATCGCAAACACGTTGCATGAAAGATGGAATGGTGTTCCTGAATCTTTTGACGCGGTTGAACAACAATCAAGTCGATTCCATGAGACTCTTCTAGCCTCCTCAATCAAAATGGAGACTTTGAGGTATGGAGAAAATGCTCACCAAAGCGCTGCTTTATTTGTTGATGATGCGGTATTTGGAAATCATTCGACGCTTGTTACTGCTCATGTTGAAGGAGGTAAAGCAATGTCGTACAATAACTACTCCGATGCTGATGCTACCCTCCGATTATGTCGTTCCCTTTCAACCGATGAGTGGCCTGAAACGCCGCATGCATGTGTTATTGTCAAACACAACAACCCGTGTGGCGTTGCTCTCGCATCGAATCAGGTTGATGCGTACACCAATGCGCTTGCAAGCGATCCAGAATCGGCGTTTGGTTCGATCATCTGTTTCAATGAAATTGTAACACTTGATACCGCTCAAGCAATGGCTGAATTATTTATTGAGGTCCTCATCGCACCCGGCTATACCGATGATGCGAAAGAGTTCATCATGAAGAAGGGAAATCGTAGACTTCTCACAATTGATTCCCCCAATAATAGGCTTGCTCCGCTTGAACGTAAACGTATTTTGAAGCAGATTGAGGGCGGCTGGATCGTTCAAACTGAAGAGCCTCCAATCATCGATTGGGAATCGGCACAAACAGTCACGGAAAAGAAGGTGACGCGGGGTGAAATCGATTCGATGAAATTCGCAGTACGTGTCTGTGAACAGGTCAAATCAAATGCTATTGTAATGGTTCAAGGTTTAGCTACTGTTGGTATTGGACCGGGTCAAACAAGCCGTGTAGAAGCGGTGCGTATCGCAGCTCGCAGAGCCGGTGAACGTGCAAATGGGTGTGTACTTGCAAGTGATGCATTCTTCCCATTTGCAGATGGTTTGGAGCAGGCAGCGGCTGCAGGTGCATCTTCTATTGTCCAACCCGGTGGTTCGATTCGGGATCAAGAGGTAATTGATGCTGCAAATCGCCTCGGAATCTCTATGCTCTTTACCGGCCATAGGCTGTTCCGGCATTGAATACATCAAGTGAGAAATGGGTCTCATTCATGTAGTATTGGGATATCGAAGAACCATGAGCGACCACGTTATTGCGGTGCTTCCCGGCGACGGTACAGGGAAGGAAGTAGCGGTCGAAGCACAGCGCATTTTGGATACCATCCAAGAGCACACAAACCATGGGTTTGAACAAACCGTAATTCCTTGTGGCGGCCAGCATTACCTCGCAACTGGAGAAGAATGGGCTGAGGGTTCCTTTGAATTCTGTAGAGATGCTGCTGATGCTATTTTCATGGGTGCAATTGGTTACCCTGGTGCGCGACTACCCAATGGCGATCTTGCAGGTGGCTCTGTGATTCTAGGGATGCGAAGCGGGTTGGATTTGTACGCAAACGTTCGGCCAATTCGGCTCTATGAAGGTGTTCCTCACAAGGTTCATGGCCGATTTACCAATATTTGGGATCCCGATATGGTGAATATGGTCATCCTTCGAGAGAATACAGAAGGGCTCTACCATTCATTACTTCATCGAAGTGCTCAAAGAGCGAAGGGGCTTGAGGGATATGAGCCTCCTGTGATTGATTTTCCCGGATTGCATGGTGAAGTAGCTTACGACCCAAGGCCAATCTCTTCGCATGGCTCCGAACGCCTCATCAAGATGGGTTTTGAAATATGTGAAACGAGGAATGGGGCTCCTGTTGACGGTGCATCTCGCGTCTCGTGCATCGATAAAAGCAATGTTACACGTGGATGTCAACTGTTCCGTCGAACATTCGATGCAGTCGCTTCTTCTTATCCTCATGTCGAGAAAGATTACGGATACATCGATGCTTTTACACAATGGTTAACCCGGACCCCTGAATTTTACGATGTGGTTGTAACCTCTAACATGTTTGGCGATATTGCCACCGACCTTGCATCTGTCCTTCAAGGAGGAATGGGGATGGCTGCTTCTGGAAATATTGGTGATAAGCATGCTTTCTTCGAACCTGTGCATGGGTCCGCACCAAAACACGCTGGGAAAAACAAGGTTAATCCAATCGCCAGTATCAACTCCGTTCAATTGATGTTGGATTGGCTTGCACGACGTTCCAATGATGATGATTTGTTGAATGTTTCAAATATTCTCGATCAAAGTGTTGCTGAACATCTCAAAGACGGTTCATCACTCACCTATGATTTGGGCGGAACTGCTTCATGCGCAGATGTTGGAACTGCAATTGCAAATCGGCTTGCAACTCACCTTAAAGAACTCTAATTTGGTTGGGCTTGGAACTGATCGGTTGGAACTTTCCATCCTACAAACCAGATTCCGACTATGGCCACAATTGCGATTGTTGTTTGGCCAAAGCCAGGATCTCCCAACTTTGTGACAATATAGATTGAAAATGCTGATACAGACGCTATAATTCCGATGATGATAATCTTTGAATGAAGTGGTAAAGCTCTTCCCGCCTTATAATACTCAAGGAGGGTTTTTCCAAATACTCGATTTGTCAATAACCAGCGAAACATTCGTCGCGAAGAACGGCCGAAACAAAATCCCGCAGCGACAAGCCATGAGGTTGTTGGCCACCCTGGTACAATGGTTCCGATAACTGCAAAAAAAACGAAGATGCTTCCAAGCCCCGTCCATAACCAACGAACTACGGGATTTTTTGATGGCTTATGCATATCCAAAATTGTCTCAAGTATTTGCTCATCAGAAAGTCCTTCAAAATTAGGTGATACGGTCGTGGCTTGGTTGGACTGGTCCCCCATCAACTCACTTCCCTTGTTGACCCTGAGGATTGTTACTCATAAGGAATAGGGGTTGGCCCTGAACCAAACGGAAGGACTGAAATCAAGCAGTTCTTCGCCGTAACATGGGTGGGTCTCAGATCGTGTCGAGAATTGGACACGCCTCCAATCCTATTCGGGTTGCGGTCTTCTTTTCGGGTTCTGGGACCGGCATGAATGCTCTTTTATCTCATCAAAATCAAGATGATTGTATTCACAAAACTGTTGTTTGCGTCACGGATAAAGAAACTGCTGGAGGAATTGAATTTGCGAACCATCACAACATCCCGATTGTTGTAGAACCCATTAATGTTGATTTGTCAAAAGTAGAACGGCGGCTTGAACAGGAGATGCGAATTCGCAAACGTCTCGACGATTACAATATTGATCTCATCGTCTTATCTGGATATATGCGCTTACTATCAGCAGATTTTGTGGAAAAATACTACCCTCGGATTATCAACATCCACCCTTCACTACTCCCAGCATTTCCTGGTGCAGATGCTCACACAGAAGTTCTGGCATCAGGCGTCCAAGTAAGTGGTTGCACTGTTCACGTCGTTGATTCCGGGATGGATTCTGGCCCGATTCTTGCTCAACGCCGCGTCCCTGTATTCGACTCGGATACACACTCGATTTTATCTCGCAGGATTCAAATTGAAGAACATCGGATTTATCCCGAAGTTATTGATTTAATTTGTTCATGCCATCAATTTGATTTGGACTGTTAAAGTTCTCTAAACGATTTCCGAGAAATTTTAATTTGTTGCGATTTAGGTTTGAAAAGAGCCCGTTTAGGCTCAGTGAATGTGGTAACTCACAATGTTTAGGTATTCGAGCAAGTGTGGGTTGTTCATTCGATTCCACATCGACTGGAACACCAGGTGATTGTGTAAGAAGAACGTCGATAGCATAATCGTCTAGCCTGTACATATCGCATGGAAACAATTGGATCTCCTCATCATATTGCTCAACAAAACTACCGATTGCCTCAGCAAGCGAGTTTGAATTGGTGGGGTCAAACCAACATTCTGAATCGAAAAGGTGTGCTCGCTCTTGGCTCCCACACGCAACAATAACTCTGCAGCCCTTTGCCGCCAACTTCTTTGATAGAATATTTACAGAATCGTAGAGTAATGCCTTATCTTGGCCCATACGAGTGCTTTTTCCTCCAGCGAGAATCAAACATAAAAGTGCCATAGTATTCACACAAGTTCATCTAGTGCAGACATCGCTTGTTCCAACTCATCGAGTAAATCCCGAACACGATCAAGAAGTGCTTGCCGTTCCCTGCTGGAGCGGGCTTGTGGCAACCATTCGAGTAAGCGACGAACATCCCTCGCATCACGCTCAACTGTCCATGATAAGACCTGTTCAAGAACAGGGTCCTCCGTTGGTAAGAAGCGTTCAGCCATGATAATCGGAAAGGCCCGGGGCCCATCAAGGTAGCCGTTCAATAAGGCGGCTACGGATGCGTTCAAACAACTCTCCCCCTTGTGCTGTTTCTTTGAGAAGGGTTGCGTGTGCTTCACATCGTGTGTCGTCTAGTGACAATAAGAGAATCATCAATTGAGCCCATGTCTCACTTTGAGCGGCTGCATCCCTAATCCAAGCATCGTCAGGTAACTCACGGCCTCCTCGAAGAAATTCTTCTGCAGTTTCAAGGAAGACTTCAACTGAAATACGCTGTTGAACAAGTTGAAGAAATACTGTCCAAGCGTTTTCACCAAGATCATCATCAGACATATTTGCAAGAAGAAGGCCGACTAGTTTCAAATCTTCGCGCCCTCCACGTTTCCAAATCTTTGGAATAAACTTTGCAATTTTTAATCGATCTTTCTCATTTGTCAACAACCAAGAAACAATACGCCTCATTTCCGGATCGGGTGTGCCAATATGGAATGTGTAATGGCCAGATTGTGCTAAGCGATCTGTCATCGACTTGGCTATTATTCCAGGGACACCGAAAGTGTAAGCTTCTCGAAGCATGGACAATCGTTTCCCACGGCGGCTTGGGAAAGAAGAGAAGCTATCCAAGTAATCATCGAGTGAAGTCGCTTTCATCGCGTTTCACCGTTGTTCTTTTTCCGAACATTATCGAACAAAGTTGTCACAACCCGGACTGAATCTCGGAGAGTATTGAGGGTTTTTTCAACCATATTAGGGTCTTCAAACCGTTCTTTGACCATATCCCTTAACTCTTGTTCAACGAGATCATGTTCCTTATCATCGATGGCTAAAATTTCTCGAAGATGCGCCATAACTCGAAATTCATCTTTTGAAAGTGAAGCGTTGATAATCGCTACTTCAAAAACGGTTTTGTAAACTTCGTGTTGTTCTTCGGCTGAAAGTATGTCTCCATCCTCTGTTTCGACGCCGTTAATTATCGCCTGGTATATTTCGGCCGGTTGATGCGGTTCTAGATCAAGACAGGAAGAAAGACGAATGATGAGTCGCTTTTCTTCTCGTGTAAGTATTCCATCGAGCAGCATCACCTCTATCGTACTACGAAATGCAGCGAGACGGTGTACTTGCTCGGCGGACACGCGTTGACGTAAGTAGAACCTATTCTTGAACCCACGCGACGATTCTGATTATTTTTCCGGTTTTCTCGGATAATCTGAAAATAAATTATCGAAAGCCGTGTTGATGTTCTAATTCTCTTAATTTTGACAAGATTTCTTCTGTGAAAGTCTCTCTAATCTGAACATCATTGTATCCTCCAAAGACGTTTGTTGCTTCGAGTGTTAGCTGCTGTGAGGCAGGGATTGCTGGGAATGTACGATTGATCCCCTCGACAACTGATATGGGTACATTTTGTTGTATCGCAAGAGATGTAAGCCAGAGGTCGTCATTTTTGGGACAACAGTCCAAGAACTCCCGGCCTCGTTGTTTCGCAGCTCGAAGAAAATCAGGACTGTAGATCTCGCCCATCGATGATGTGTAAAAGTTGAGATTGGTTGGCTTCTCGGTTATTCCGGGCCCCCATTCAAGATAGGGTAGTGCTTCTGTTCCTTCTTCATTCAATCGTATACAATGTGCACGAAATGCATGAAGGTATCCTGGTTCTTGTTCAATTGACGTTGAAAGTTTCTTCAGCCACCATTTTGGATAAATATGGTCATCATCGCCTGTAGCATGTGGCCGTTCAAAATCATCAACCAGTTCAAGGAAGGGGTAGTATTTCGTGTGTGGGCCAAAGTTTTCCACCAATTTCAGCTCTAAACCTCGCTTCATGAGCCGTTCAATACCTTTTGTTGGATTATTAAATAATCCTTCATCATCAACAAAGAGAATTGCTCTCGATGGCCTAACTTTACCTCGGGCGATCGCTTCCAAAGACAGATGTGATGTTTCAAATCGTACACCATATGTTGTCATTGAAAGTGTTGGCCCTGTTGCGGACAACATAGATTTCGAAGACAGGCGGTTGTAAAAATTTAATTTTGCCATCAGCAGTGTGATATGTAGCTTGTTTGGCAGGTTGCGGATAAAAGAAAAAACTCCCATAACGCCTCAACCTGTTGATATTTGCTCCTCTGGAGTTGATTATTTAATCACGTCGATGAGATTTCTTTTTGCTCGAAAAGGCGAATCAAATGATGATGAGAGGGGTTGAATCCATAAGGGTTGCAAGATAGCGCTAACCAATGAAGAAAGTCATTATGCGCCAATATTGGCGCCTTCAGCAATCTCAAACCGTCATTTCAATGGTGTTCTGGACAACGACGCTAACACTATTGATTTGGCCGTATGTTAAATGGAGATTTGAGTCATCTTGTGATAGCGGGTTGTGCTTTTCAAACGAGATCTTTGGCATACCGTCCACTTACATTGGACTAATGTCGATCGGCCTTTTTGTCCTACTAGGTGTTCTTTTAATCGGATACATTTACGATGTTGGACTTGGATTATGGAAAGAACATCTCACAATTTCAACGGAGAGGAATCCATTCGGAGTGTACCTTATTTCGCCCCCAATGGGTTTGATTCTTGCTCAAACCAACATGCTTCTGAAACATATTGCATCAGAAGATGAAGATATACAACGTCACGTTGCATTTGTTGAGCGATGGTTGGAATGGAATGCTGATGAAGAAATTTGGGCTAGGGCAATGGATTCTTGGAAGAATTCTATGGGTGATGAAGATCCTTATCTTCCATTCCTTAGCGAAAAAATGCAAAACGATCTAGTTGAGCGTTCCTCTTCATTGCCTAAGGAATAAAACTAAAATTCGTGCGGTTTTTATCCATAGCATTCAAAAGGTAAAAGCCCTAGGGCCAATCACTGAATCACATTCACTTGGTTAGACAATTTTGTCAAACCATTGTACTGCATCCCCTTTTGGGTTGATGTGCCGACTGTGAGGAAGACAAAGGAGGACTTAAATTGAGTCGAAAAGGAGGAAAACAAGGAAAAGCAATGAAGTACATGATCAAGGCTGATATTAAGGTCAATGGTACTGTACAACGAAAGGATATCATCGGAGCAATTATGGGCCAAACAGAGGGTCTGCTCGGTGATGATCTCGAACTCAGAAAATTACAACGAACCGCCCGTGTGGGTCATGTTGATGTTGAAATGGAAACAAAGGGCGGAAAGGTCCACGGAATGATTCTCATTCCGAGTAGTATGGATAATGTGGAAACTGCAATTATCGGTTCTGCACTTGAAACAATTGACCGTATTGGACCATGTCAGGCAAAGATCAGTGTGATTGAAATTTCAGACGTTCGTGCTACTAAGCGAACTGCTGTTGTAGATCGTGCCAAGGAGCTTCTTCTCGCATTAGTCAATTCTGGTGAAGCAGCCAGTAAGACGGTCGTTGAAGAAGTGCGATCTGTTTTGACGGTTGGAACGGCGACAAATTTCCACGGTCTAACCTGTGGGCCGAATGTCAAAAGTTCCGATTCTCTAATTATCGTTGAAGGACGAAATGATGTCATTAACTTACTCAACTGTGGAATAAAGAATGCTATCAGTGCCGATGGTGCTGGAAATATCAAACAAGAATTGATCGATTTGGCAAATGCAAAACAATCCGTTACGCTTGCCATTGATGGCGACCGTGGTGGTGAAATGTTGTTCAGACAACTACAAGAAACTCTCAAAGTGGACTTTGTTGCACAAGCACCAGTTGGCCAAGAATGGGAACTTCTTCCACAGAAAACAATTACTAAAACGCTCTCAATGAAAGTTGATGTTGCTAAATTTGCAAAAACGATGAAGGATCAAGATAAGAAAGATGAAGAAAAACATGGTGCAAAAAGCGATGAATGGGTTGAAGAAATGGATGATGTCTATGAATCTGAAATCGCACCGGCTGAAATCCAAGAAATGTTTGACCATCAAGATGGATTAGGAAAGAACAAAGCTATGTTCATTCTATCTGATGGAACCGTAAGTGAAGAGATGGGGGCTGGCTCAATCGCTAAATCCGCGTCTGGTGCAGAAGGTGTTCAGGCACTCATTTACAATGGTCCTATCAGTGAACGAATACAAGAAATCGCATCAGAGGCATCCATTTCCACCGTTGTTGGAACCAAACCTGGAAAGGGGTTTGATTCGAAGAGTGGTCCAAAATCATGGTTCTCAGAAACGCACCGGTGATGCCGTTACGTTCATTTCATTGTTCCACTAAGGTGAGTCTATGGAGAGTGAGTCGGATACCTCCTCTGAAATTGAGGAAGAGGAATTTGTTGATGATCAGGAAGTTGAAGATTCTGTAATTGAATCGTATGAAATGATGGATATTCATGCTTTACCGATACGGGCAAAGCCATTGTTTCACAACAATCATGAAGAAATTGAAGAATTCCCGCTCTCCGAATCAAAGGACGGTTTGGAATCGACTTCGATTGTTGTTGGAGATGGTTTGTTCCGGGTCGTAAAGACCGCGCTACATCAAGATGGTGTGCCGAGAATTGATATCCAATTGGCCATGGATGCTGAATTAACCAGTTTTCAACATGTTATCGAAAAACCAACACCTATTGAATTTGGTTTGACAATTGGTTTTGCAGTCCTTGGGGTTGCTCTCATGATGGTTCAGGGCCTAACTTACATGATTCTAGGGCTTTCGATGTTTTTAGCTGGTTTGAAATTTCTACCAACAAGCCTTGAACAGCACCGGCTTATCTTTTCTTCGTGTGGAAATTCGCATGAAATAAAACTCCGAACTTTGGAGTCACGACAGCACATTCCTTGCTTCCGGGCCAGTATGGCCCTCATTGGGCCTGCAATGGCGGATTACATGAAGTTAGGAATTCTTGATTCAACCGATATTAACGAGTTTCATTCTCAACTTCGCGCGCCCGTGATTCCTCAAACATTCGAGAAGCCGCAACCGCAATTACCGATGCCTGAAACACCAACAGAAATCATCCCGGTTGGAGAGGAAATCGCTCCATTAGACGTTGTAGATGAATTGCCCGATTCAGTAGAAGAAGATACTGAGCAACCTGTACAAGAATTGGTCCAGCCAGTTGGGCCTCCAGTAATGGCAATACCGCCCCCTCCTGAAGTGGCCCCTGCTCCCCTTCCTCCTCCACTTTCACCACCCGGGCCACCAATTGTTTCGACTCCGCCTCCTCCAATACAACCCCCCTTAGCACCAATGCCAACGCCTCCTCCTGGGCTCAATCAACCAATTCCTCTCAATATGCCCATGCCTGAAGCTCCAAGAATTGCTGTTCAGGCAACTCCGAATAATGAGCCTTCGATATCTCAAGAAGAACAAGATGCGCTTCTTGAGGAATTGTCTTGATCAATTAATTCCGCCTGCGGCAGGAATGGTCATCGATTTGACTAATCGTTCTGTTTGTTGGTGTAATTCATTCAAATTAGAACTCTCAGGAAGGGGCAATACATCCGCTTGAAGAGGTACGCCAACACCGGGCCCTGGTGTTCGATCCAATGCAGTTCCGAGGCGTTTTGCATCCTCAAAGAAATCGCCAGAAGCGCCCATATGTCGTGCTTCGAGCCTCATCCTAACCCATTGATTGTATTTCGGAAGTGCATCTCCAATAGAGTCAACCATTTTCGCCCGGTCTTCATCGTTTGAGTCGTTTTGTGGAAGCAATCTCAATACTAAACGAAGTAATCGATCGACGCGAACATCGCGCGGCTCTTCACCAACGTGTGAGGCAAGGGCTCTTCTAACAGTTGAGGGGTCCTTCGATCCTGCAATTGTATTTGCTTCCTCTGTTAAACCGAGAAGATGGAGCAAGCGTTCGTAGGACGATACGTCAGCATCTTGAGAAAGTGATATGGGGGAGGGGGTATCTTTCACTTCAGATTTCACTACGAGTTGTTCATGCTCAACAGGTGGTTGATCGGTTTCTGTAATTTGGGATGTAGATTTCATGGCCTCTTCGCGTGTCTCACCACCGCCATCTTCAGCTTCTTCATCGGTCAATTCAGGCCGTTCATCCATCGCTTCAAGCATGGCCTCATGCGCCTCCTCAAGGGTTGATTGAGGTTGTATCCTCGCAGGAATTTTTTGGATCAGTGATTGCTCTTGAGGAAGAAGAATGAGGCGTTGCTCGGGTAGCCATACAGTGTATGTGTAATCTTCTTCCTCGATTGTTCGTTCAGCAAGATGGCGTATCAAAGCAGGGATCTTCTGCTCAATTCTAACCAAGTCCAATGGGTTTCGGATTTGTATGGAAATTGTATCGGCCCTTTCCACATCTCGGCGCCAATCAAGTGTTGCGATTCGACGTTGTATTGATGCGATACGTGGAATTGCTTCCATCGCTTTCGAAAATTGTTTGAAAAAAGCATCGGGTTGGTTTTCTTGGAGGTGAAGTAAATCTGTAATGTTCCAGCCACGCTCCTCCAATCTTAGAAGTTCTGAATTGGTTCGTTGTAAAGCATATGTCGTTGCACTACTAGACATAAGGCTCTGGGTTTGATGTTCAATAGAAGCAATTGCGTCCTCAAAGGAATGAAGATTTGAAAATGTCATTTCAGCATCAGCTTTTCCTTCACGTACTGCTCGTTCCCATTCGCTTTGCAGTAAGCGTCGATGCCGGGTGTTTCGTAGGGTTTTCTTGTCAACCCAGTATTGCATCTCGTCGAGTAAATCATTGTCCAAATCCATTGTGCGGAGGATTGTGGCCCTTCGCTCAACTTCGTCTTCACCACCAAGGGATGTATCGAGTTGGAGCATGATCTCAAGAATTTCGTTTGCGCGTTCATAGAAAGGAAGTTGTTGATTAAATTCAGATAAGCCTTGATTAGGATCTTGGGTGATTTTATATCTCCAAACATCCATTTCAAATCCAAGTTGCTCCCAACGCTCAATGAGAGATGCGCCTTGTAGTTCCTTTTCAGTCCATTTTTGCTCCAATGCATCGATCTTATCCAAAAACGCATCTGTGTGTTCGAGCTTTCCTGCTATTTGGTCGATTGATGAATCTTGATATTTCCATAATTTTGTTATCTCTTTCCAACGCTCAAAGGCAGCAGCATGGCGATGGTATTGTTGCTCTATTTCTGGTAAAAGATGTTCCCATTCAAGCAATTCTTCTGGTAAAATTCGTGAACGTTCTTCATAGGAATATCCCTCCGAATGCCACTTGCGAATCAATGTATTCATTTCGTTTAACCGGGTTTGAAGATGTTCGGAAATAGTCTTAACATTTTTTCCAAGTGTTGAGACATCGGTTGAGGGGGTTTCGATTAGTTCCTTAACACGGTTTGTGAACGTATCAGCAAGAATGGGGTCATATGGGAGAATAGAAGATTGTATTTCCAGTTCTAAAAGATCGATTTGGTTTGAGTAGTTTTGTATCCGTTCAATCTCATTAAATTGATCAATTATTTTATTTGAGTCAAAATCAATACTGTAGCCCTTTTCTTTGAGTTGGATTGTCGCCCTTTCTAACATTGTGCGTTGACGTTCTTCATCCTGAACAAGTTGTTCAAGTTCATGAATGATATTTGGATGGTTCTCAGGATTAGAAAGAAGAGGTAGAAGCAAATCTAATGATGTCCAGCTTGACTCATCAAGACCTGCACAAGTCGTGATAATACCCCAGTACTGTGATTGGGTCTGTTCACTATCCGACCAATTTTGATACCATCGATAATATCCTGCCTCCCATGGAGCATTGTTAGCAGTCCATTGTTGAAATCGTTCATGGATTGTTTCAAATTTATTCGGATCTTTCAAATCCCGGGCCATCTCTTGGATTTGTTCCGACTTATTGAATGGCTTGAGTCGTTGTTTGAGTGAAATTGCTGAATCAATAATCGTTTGAAGTTCTTCGACTTTCGAGGATCCCGGTGATTTCAAGTCATCGCCAAGAGAGGATATATCAAAGCCCAACTCCTTCCAAGTTTGAAGATAGGGTTGTAGGCTTGCTTCGTCTTCGGAGATTTCATCACTTTCCATGCCCTCTCCTCAAATGTCGGATATCATGGCATAGGATTTCAATGTGAGCCGTATTTTCAACAATTTCATCCTAATTTCTTGGGCTTTGGTTATTTCCAAGGGGTTCGAAAATAGGGCTTTAGGAGTTCACATAGACCGCAGAACATAAAGGCAGTTAAACAACTAAACAGTTAATGGAACCAATTTCCATCCTTCTCATTGGACTATCGATTGCAGCTGGTGGCGCCCTCTCATGGAATCTCTATCATGCAAAAAATGCTCTTCAAAGGGTCTCAGACCGTACTCTCGTCCTCTCCGAATCTCAAGGAGCACATGCCAAACAAACAACTGATGCATTGGTTCTTCTTCAGAAGAAAATCGATCACTATGATTCTCTCATCAGTGCAATGCGGGTAACACGACCAGAAGTCGATCATGGCATTCGTGCCTATCAGGCCATTACTGCACTTGAAAATGGAGAATCATCCTCAACTGCTGCCCTCGATGCGATTGATGCGGTTTGCTCGTCGATTCCTGTTCAAAATGTAGATGTGCAATTATCACCAATGCAGTCAGAAATGGCGGCTCGGCTCTTCGGTACTCTTGATCAAAAGGGAATGACCGTTTCCACGCTTGGGCTCGATGGGCGACAAGCCTTGCAAATGGGGTTGTGTGGATTATATCTTCACAATCTTGTATGGACGGAAGACGCATTTGGAGCCGCTCATCAAGCCCTACCGGGTAATGATGTTGTATTGAAAGGATTGGAAAAAGTTGCAATCTTGAAAGGCGACGATGTATTGCGACTACATTGGTTAGAATCTCAATTACGCCTTGATCCAGATAATCCTGATTTATTGCGGACGCACGCCCACATCCTCGTTCAACAGGGAGATGAAAACGCCGAGAAAGATGTTCGTCGATTGGAAGCATTGGGATTGGATACTCCAGCAGATCGGTCTCTACTGGCGGGACTTCGCCATCGTGCAGGTTCAGCGAATGAAGCCATTGAAGCGATTGAGCAAGCATTGGCTGAGGACAATAAGAAACCTGATTATTGGCTTCAATATGCTCAATTATTGTATGAGTCTGAAGAGAATGAGCGTGCTCTTGAAGCGGTTGATAGTTGTCTGAACTTAGATCGTCAAATCGGTGACGCGTGGGCATTGCGCGCTATTTTGCTCAGTGTCAAGCAAGGCCGCGAAAAAGAGGCTTTGAAGGCAGCAACACATGCGGTAGCTTTGGATTGCGGAGGTGCGAAACTCATTGTGTTAAAGGCTGACCTTCTTGCTGAAAGCGGTGATGTTATGGCTGCTGAAACATCCTTAGAAAAGGCTATTGAAAAGTATCCTCTTGATGCTGAATTGCGGAGCATTGTAGCATCTCAACGGCTTGCAGAAGGTAGAATTGAAGTCGCTCAAACACTACTTGATGGTACGCCATCGACGATTGATCATCCAGAGCTACATATCGTTGAAGGGCGACTTCATTTGGCTCGAGCAGATCGCCAGCGGGATGGGACTGGGGAAACCGATCAGATCCTCTTAGGTTCAGCCATAAAATCATTCCAGGCAGCTCTTCAACTCAATCGAGAAATGGGTGTTGCGTGGCTTGGATTGGCCCGCACGCAGCGTCTACTCAAAGATCTAGATGAGGCGAGTAATTCGTTAACTCGTGCTCGACGTTTACTAGGTGAAACCGATTCATCTTGTTCAATTGAGGCTGCAATGTTGGCCATTGATCTCGACGATATTCATGCTGCAAGTCGTTACATTGATGCTGCTGAAATTCAAGGAAGTGGCCCAACGATTGCATATGTTCGAGGAAATATTGCTATTCAATCAGGAGATCCTGAACGTGCGATTTCGATGTATTCAGAGACGCTAAACGAGAAGCCAAAACACATTCGTGCTCGTCTTAATAGGATTAGTTGCTACCTTGCGCTTGACCAAGCCATTGAAGCGAAAGAAGATGCAAATATATTGCTTTCATTGGCCCCTAAACTGACCGTTGCTGTCTTCGCCCGTGCTGATGCACAATCACGACTTGCAGAATGGGAAGAAGCGAAAGAAGGATTCTTAGCCGTCCTTGAAGAGGCTCCCCATCATCATCAAGCCCTAACGAAACTTGGTGCATGTTATCTCGCCCTAGATCGTCCTGAGCGTGCGGAAGGTCCTATCAATGAAGCATTACGCCTCGCACCAGATTATGCAGATGCTTGGCATCAACGAGGTATGTTATACACCGCTTGGGATAAGTATGAAGCAGCATTAAGTGACTTTGAAGCAGCGATTCGTGCGGATGGAAACAACATCGATGCTCGTGTGCAGGCGGCTGCGATTCATCACGCAAGCAACAATATCGAGCAGGCTTCAGCAGCCTGGAGAGGAGTCCTTGCATTACAGCCGGAACATCCACTTGCTAGACAGCGTTTGCAGCAATGTGAGCAGCAACTCGCTACCATATGAGTATAAGCGAACACCTATGAACAAGGTCGCTAAGGACATATTATGTCCCTGAGTATTGGTGATATCGCCCCAGAATTTAACCTTAAAAATGCAAACCCCTCTATCGGTGGAGAAACTTCTTCTTTGGCCGACTCGATGAAAAATAATGGTTGTGTTATTGTATTCGAATGCAATCATTGTCCTTACGTCGTAGCGAGTATTGATCGTATGAATAATATGGCTGAATACTGCAAGGTTAACGGTGTTGGTTTTATTGGAATTAATTCCAACGATCCTGATAATTATCCTGCAGATTCTTTTGAAAATATGGTAAAAAGAGCTGAAAAGGGAATGCCATATGCCTATCTCCATGATTATACACAGATGGTTGCAACGGCATGGGGGGCGCAACGAACTCCTGAATTCTTCCTGCTCGATGCTAATGGAATTGTTACCTACCACGGTCGCATGGATGACAATCCACGTGATCCTACAAAGGTAACAACCAGTGAGTTGAAGGATGCCATCGATGCTATGCTTGCTGGTTCGACTCCATCGATCCAATCAACAGATTCCATTGGCTGTTCAGTCAAGTGGAAGTGATTTTCTGTCCGGTTGCATTCGTCAATGTGATTGGGACGAAAACGATGTCTGTCGTAGTTGTGGAACTGATTATTCTCCGCCCAAAAAACTCAGACCCTTTCACCTTGCATTTCCTGTTGACGATCTAGAAAAAGCAAAGCAATTTTACGTCGATATTTTGGGATGTAAAGCGGGTCGAGAAAAAAAGCAATCTTGTGTGTTCAATTTTTATGGCCACCAAATTGTAGCACACCTCGTCCCAGAAATGCCTACCTTAGTAAGTAACCCAGTTGATGAAAAACAGATCCCAGCAATGCATTTTGGAATCGTATTGGAATGGGATGATTGGCACCAACTCAAAGATAAGTTGGATAAAAATGGGATCTCATTTATTGTTGGCCCTTACATTCGTTATGAAGGTCAACCTGGCTCGCAAGCGACAATGTTCATTGTCGATCCTTGTGGTAATCATCTTGAGTTTAAATCATTCAGGGATGATTCGGGTATATTTGATGTGAATTGGTGAGTTAACTTTTTTGGGTTGTAATACTAGCATTAATTGATTGAAGTGGGCGATACTCTCGACTGGTATGTCGATTCGATTAGGAATATTGACTTCCAATTCGCTTGGGTTGGTGTAGGAATTATTCACGCAGTTCTTTCAGTTATCACCTTGTTATTTTTATTCACATTAGCTACCATGATCTATCGTGCAAGGCCCGATTCTCCTGAAAATAGATTTATGTCACTGATGTTATTTGTTGAAGGAATTAAAACGATTGTTAGTTGGTATGCAATCTATCCTTTCGGACCTGAAACTTTACCATACGTTCAATATTGGAGAGTTATATACTATACAATGTGTCTGTTGTCGATATTGATGTACCTTTCACTATCCTCTTTTTATCCAGTTAAATTCCTTAAATTCATGTCCAATGATAAAATAAAACGGAATTTGTTCTGGGCCTTACCAACTCTTGCAGTTGCGATTATCACCTTAGCGATTGTATCTGCAGGGGGAGTGTATGAAACGTTTGATGGCTCATTGCACATTGAATGTCCTGAAGGAAGTGGTGAAGGGGATGCGATTGTAACCGCATCATATGGAGAAAATGATTACGAGGGTAATTGCCTTGAACAACACGCTCCTTATGATTTCATTACGGTAGAACAATCAGATCTTGGCCGATTATTATTGATGATGCCTGTTTTAACCGCATTTGTTGCTTTAGGATTCATGAGAAGGGCGCAAAAAAGCCTGGTGATGGATGAAGATGATGAGGAAGCAAAGCAGAAATCTACGGAGGCAAGAGCCCTTGTTGTTGGATTCGGAGGAAAAACCTTCTTCCAGGGCTCAATGTTATTCTTCATGATTTATCTAACAGCCGTTTATGGTCAATTTAATTCAGCGGATTTGGTAGAAGTTGAAATGAACAATCGGATGAAATTTTATTTCTATGCTCTCTATGGATTCCTATTCAGTGCATTATTTGCAGGCCTATTTGAAGGAACGATGTTTACTTATGCGATTCTAAAGAACGATGTTTTGGGAATTGATGAGAAGCTAAGAAAGACTTTCAGTACGGCTATTTTTGCTACCTTCGGTGCCATTTTACTCGTTATCGCTTCGGAACTCGTTGAGTCGATGTTAGGAGGTTCTGGTTGGGTCGGGGGCGTTGTTGTAGGTGCTCCTTTGGTGGTTCTAAGAAAACCAATCTATTCGATCATTAACAATTTTTCAAATCGTTTAATGCCAGAATCATTTACTGCTTCAGAACGTACTTATTTGGAAGCATA
Source organism: Euryarchaeota archaeon UBA443 (assembly GCA_002499195.1). Classification (GTDB taxonomy): domain Archaea; phylum Thermoplasmatota; class Poseidoniia; order Poseidoniales; family Poseidoniaceae; genus MGIIa-L2. The sequence goes on along the minus strand of DAKS01000061.1, from coordinate 101,855 downwards.
TGAGATTGCTTGTGAGGATGGTGCCGTAACAGATGAAGCTCGCAAATTTTTATCTCTGCAAGCAAAAACACTCGGTTTGGATGAAAAGAGGATCGAATATCTTGAAAACTGGTATGATGAAGAACAGGTCAAAGAAGAGGAATGATTTTGCTGGTTTTTCTTAGTAATTTGAAAGTTGTTTCAAGCAAAGTATTGAGAAATAGATATGTTTTGCATTGAATCATGGGGAGAGATGCACGTAGGGCGTTTGGCCTCGTATGCATCATGATGCTCGCTCCCCTCGCAGGATGTTTTGGAGGCGGAGGAGATACTGAGCAAATCAGACAAAGTGATGTTGCAGTTACTCCAGAAGTTCTAATCGGCGGGGTCTTTCAGGGGCTCACAATATCTGCTGATCGAGCCCTTTCCGCTTTTGTCCCATATTTGATTTTGAACGAAGATACTGGTTTTGTTCAAAATTCAACCGTCGTTGATCTCAAAGCGGGAGAAAGTGTCTTATTGACCGTTCTTGCACCACCACGAACTGATACAGCTGTTGTTTTACTTGGAGGTTATCAACGAGATAATTGGCCTATTCGAGAATTGAATGAATCCTGGAAAACGTGGTTAGAAAGGGGTGGGTTTGATGGTAAAAATGCGCAAGGAATCTCTGTAGTTGATGGTGAGAATGATAGTTTGAGTACGGTTCAGCCATCGGGCATAAACGGAGGCGGTGTTACGGCTGTTGTTCTTTCAGTCGAACGGCCACAAGCGCCTGGATTTTCTGAAGCGGAGGGTAATCGCCATTCAACAGGTATGGTCGATGGTCGAACCGTCTTCAATTACATCAATGTGATGTCCGATGAAACGCCCGACCCAACGGATGCTGCTGATGGTGCTGTTGGTTATCTTGATCGTTGGGCTGGGCAGGGAAATGCTGCCTACGAGGATGCTGCTCAATACCTTATTCAAACGATGGAAAACTTTGGGCTCGAAGTCATTACTCAGCGCTTTGTCTATGATTCATTGATGACTGGGGCTCAGAACCCGGAGGCGTACAACATCTGTGGATATCGGTGGGGTGAGGTGAATCCAGACAAATGGATGGTTTTTGGCGCGCACTTTGACATCGCACCTCCAATTAACGGAGGCATGATTTCCCCTCACCTACCTGGAGTTGGAAGAACGTATGGAACACGAGTTGGTGCGTATGACAATACTGCAGGCACAGGAATGGTACTCACTGTGGCAGAAGCAATGGCTGATTTCAGCACTCGAAACACAATGGTTTTCTGCCTCTGGTCTGGTGAAGAAGGTGGAAAGCGCGGTAGTGATTTCTGGACTGATTATTGGGTTAAAGAGGATAATCCAAACGTCGAAGTTACCAATTATGTCAACCTCGATATGGCTGGGGTAAACTGGCCTGGTGGAGGAGGGGCTCCTTGTGGAAACAACCATGGTGGTGGCGAGGGGAATTGTGATCCTGATCCTGCAGTCGATGAGGATGGTTATCCGAAAGATGAGGAGGTCTGGCCTATGCGAGTCTACATTGGGCCTAGTTTAGACCATGATGTCATGAATCAACCAGGGATGGTTGGTCTTGCCATGTGGATTGGTTCCGATGCCATTGGTGTTGAAGAACAAATGGCGCCTCTTCTTGGGGAAGGGCATGATGCTGAAACATGGAAGGTTGATGATTGGTATGCAAAAGATCGCCCTGAAATTATCGTTTACGAAGATACAACCGCTCGTTCAGACCATGCCACGTTCCAAGACAATCTTGGTACTGTCACAATGGGTTTCGGTGGACTTGTTGATGGATATTGGTGCTACCATCAAACGTGTGACACTGTTGATGAAATGATCGATTGGATGGATACGACCGGTAAAGACTACGGTGAGGAACAAAGTGGAACGAGTAATCTCGTTGATGCACTCGATACTATCACATGGTGGGCAACGTATTCTTTCTTCCATCTCGATGAGACTCCGGTTAAAAATGCCTACTTAGAGGAGTGATTAGTTCAATTTTTATTGATAAAGGCACACAAGTTATATGCAAACGTCGCGAGGCAATGTTATGGAAGATGGTCAAACGCCCTTTGCAAATTGGGTAAAAATGAATGCTTCGACCGTAAATATGCTGTCAATTATCATGCTTATTTTTGCAGCATGGGCAGCAGTTGAAATCGTCACAAATGTGACTGGTAATGAGATACCTCCTGTTACAGGAATGGAAACAAACAGTGATCCGGATGATACACAGCGAACCAATAACGGCGCAATCGTTGGTCTCGGAGCTGTAGCTGGAACATTGGGCCTTGTCCTCCAATTACTTATTCCACGTGAAGAATCTGAAGAAGTTAGCGAATCGATTCCTGATGAAGATGAAGAAATTGATGAGGTCGTCGACGTAATGATGGATGATGTCGAATCTGATGAAGATGGTTCTAATGATGA
>DAKS01000061.1:69795-99068 GCA_002499195.1 Euryarchaeota archaeon UBA443 | reverse complement strand
TGAAGATGGTTCTAATGATGAAGAGGATAGTCTTGAAGAAGAGGAAGAAGTCCCTGAAGATGGGGGCGACGATTCTCCCGATGATGATAGCCCGGTAGAAAAAGAAAAAGCTCCGGTAAATAAAAAGAAATTTTGAGGTGAAGAAAAATGTGGGAACATCGAGCAGTATCGCATAAGCAATTCAGAGAAAGTGGACGAATTACTCCGACTGAAACGTACGTTCAGTTGATGGATAAAGTGGAAGACGCTGTCAAAGAAGCACAAAAAATGCCATTTGACCATGAAGAATTCCTCAAGTACATTCCAAATCAAGGTCCTTGGGAGCCAATTCATGAAACAGATGATACAAAGGGAGACCCTCGTTCAAGGTATATCGGACCAGGACGTCCAAAACTATTGAACACAAATCTCTTCCTTGGTTCTACTTGGATTGAATCCGAACGTTTCAAATTCGAGCGCCGAATCAGCACAATTTCTGATTTCCTTAATCAGAAGACTGTTGTTAATGCAAACATGTGGACGCCAAAGCAATTGGTTACAACACAAACATTCTTCTTTTGTTCTACAGGAGATGAAGAGCGCTTAGGCGGTTCAATGTTAACTGGTGAAACTGTTTCAAGTTCGCACCCATTCCTTGGAAATGGTGGAGATGAAGACGGAATCCCAGAATGGGATCCAATTCTTTGGGGGCTCGGCCACCGAGGCGTTGTTCCGGATTCTGACCCACAAGACAAGATCTACTACCCTTCCTTGATGCATCGTGGTGTAGCTTTCAACAATCGATTGGGATGGATACGTTATTCTCCTGCTGGATTTGGTAAGGATGCAAGTGGATATTTGATGACCAAACCAACAACATGGATTCATCCTGCAGTTGATGGAAACCGGGATACTGCTACCGCATTCAATCTACTCGTTAACCTACCTGATCGTCGAATTTCATTTGGTGAAGAAGGTATTACTGATGTTTATCTCACAACAGGAAAGACCTCATTATACACTATGATGGGTATGATGTCTTCCTCAACAGTTCGACAAATGTTCGGTGCTGGTTCGGAAATGGTCCCGCTCGAATTCCACTGTATTGAGCCAGGGCTCGATGAATGGATAAAGAACGCAAGTGATGAAGATAAGTACGCTCGGCTGTTTGAGGTTACGGCTTGTCTTGGTTACATACTCACCGATCCTAAGGTTGGTTCGCTAGGCGGTGCTGCAAAGCGTCGACGGTTGTTGCTCTATCCTCATGATCAAGGCAACCTCCTAACTTGTGTTAACGCAAGTCAAGTTGCCGATCACGCTCTCAAGTCCAACTACGCTGCCACGGTCTTCACTAAGCTCGACCAGGCAGATTTCATGAACCGTGTCGCTCGACGCTACAAAGCATATGCTGACCTCGTTACAGCAAGTGACTTCGCAAAGGGTGCTCGATGGATTAGCCAAGCGATGATTGGAGGAGACAAGATTCTCGGGCCAAACGTTCACTCAATTCTTGCAGTACGTGGATATGATATCCTCAACCTCGATGAGTACATGGAATCATTCAATGATGTCTCAGCTGCGCCGGAGCGATTGATTCGCCGTGTCGTTCAATCGGTTGCTACCAACGCTCTCAAGACTTTGTTCCCTATGGATATGCTCGGAGAAAGTGGTGGAGCTCAGCCATTCTCTCACATCTTCGCGCCTGCTGGAAACAGTGAACAGGCACTTGTCTACTACACAGACATTCGCTTCTTGGTTCCAACTTCTATTGACAAATTGCGGACGATTACTGGTTCACGTGGTGCTGACCGTGGTCGGATGCGTGAAGCATACGGCCAAATGACTGGTGCGGATCCAATGACCGGTCTCTCAATCATCGATTTGTGTCTACCATTCCTTGCTGATATGGGTGAAGAATCTTGGCAAACAGGTACGGGTCTAAATGAAGATGAAATCATTGTTGAAGTAACAATGGCTGTCAACCCGGCAATCGTATGGAAGAACCTTCTCGAACCAACTACGAACGAAGTCTTCGACCTTCCAAAGGGTAAGAAGGGGACTGCTGCAAACGTTTGGGGAGATATGTTCATGACCAACGAGCCACTTCACGAGAAGATGGTAAAAGATGGACAAGGACATTACCTCAATCTACTACGGCTTTGCTACAATTGGAGCCATGACAAGTCTAAGGAAATCCACGGTCTTTGATTAGACTAGATTTGATAGCCAGATGACGAGAGTCATCGGTGAATATGGGGTCATCAAAAAGATGATAACCGGTGAAAGGAAAATAAGGAAAAGTCCCCACCAAACACCATTATTCCAATCCTTGACTTTGACACCATCTAGTGGTCCAAAAGGAAGCATGTTGAACAAACCGAGAATTATGTTCGCTCCAATCCAATAAAGAACAATATCGTAAACCATTGATTGCCAAATGAGTGTTCCATCAACTAAATATCCCATTGAACTGTAATCATGGGCGTTTGTAAGCATAAAAAGCAACGCTCCTAAAGGAATTCCAATAACAAACAAACCGAGATTGACCAGTGGGCCTGCAATAGCGATATGTCCGTTTTGTCTACGTGTTACAAGGCCTGCAACCATGACTGCTCCAGGAGCCATGAAAAGAATTCCTAAGAATAACGAAATGAGGACTCCGAATTGAAGACCTTTAGGATCAGCCCTAAATTCCGCCCAACAACCATTTTTCTTAGCGATGATTTTGTGACCTATCTCATGAAGAACAAATGCTGGGCCAACTGCAATGAGCATAATTGGCATTGAGAGAAGGATTTGAATGATCCAACCCGCTGTTCCATTACTTGAAAGGCCACGAAGACCTCCAGCACTCATGAAACCAAGAGCAAGGGTGAATGCGGCTGTTGCATAAAGGAGATGTTTCTTCTCTTCATCGCTAAAATGCCATATGTTTCCTTTGTGTAGTTTTGGTTGTGTTTGAGACATTACTCGGAAAAAGTTGTTGATTGGAGAGGTTTGTGTGGATCTTTGGCCAGCATGCACGCGGTGGATTTTTTGTTTTGATCCATAAAATGGGCTCTGTTCGATAATATCAGCCCTAGGATCTCGAACCATGCTTGTCTCAAACAATAGTCTTCTTTCAATCCTCGCTCGCGTTGTACGAGAGTTCATGTGTTTGGACGGCAACGGAGATATGAGCATCCATGTCTATGCCGAGGCGAGCAATGAAAGATATGGGGCTCCAGGCTTGCTGTTTGTGGTGTGATGAACCAGATGAAGCAGGAAGTTCTCGTTGCCATAAATGTATTGAGTTCCATAGCCGTATTCGTGAAGAGATAGCAAAGGCGCCTCCAGATGACCCATTTTATCAATTCGCGAAGGAGCTTATTGCAATGGCGGTTGCTCCTCATCGATATGATAACGATCCTATTCATGGACCCTGGCTCGAGGAACAACAACGTCGAGCAGGGCAATACATACCGAAAGGAAAAGAAAAAACCGAACAAGATGTATTAGAGATATTTGAAAATCAGAAGAAAATAGAAAAGAAGAATATTATTCAGAATATTGCTAATAAGAATGAGTGGAAAGACAAACCTCCAGAACCTGAATTGGCTAGAAAAATCGGAAATGAAGCGTGGAAACAGGATGATATTGATATTACTGAATATCATGCAGGGAGAACTATTCCTAGTAAAATCATAGATCCAATTGACCGTTCTGACCGAATTGGAGAAGATGATAAAATGGTCACCCGTACAAACATAAAAGCAAAAAATGAAGATCTCGATGAAGAGATTCTTGAAATTTTAGAAAATGAGGAGTTACATCAAAAGAAAGTAAAGAAAGATGCTTGGGATTCTACTGTTTCAGATGTTTTAGATTTACTAGATAATGAAGATTGAGTAATTTTATATTGTAAAATAATAGTTTTTCTAGTTTTATGATAAATTAATCAGTGAGTTTGTAAGTTACTCTTTGTGTACCTTTTCCTTTTGATTTCTTACCAATAAATTCAATCCCTTTAATCTCAGAAATATTTCGAACATGAGTTCCAGCACAAGGACAGAGGTCTTGCTGATCACCTATTGTAATCACGCGTAAATCTGTAATAAATGAGGGTAATAGATCCATATTTGTCCGTTCTTCAGGCATAATTGAATTGACTTCGTCTCGTGTCATTTGACAATCCGTAACATTAAGTCCCTGTCTTATTTTTTCATTTACAGATTCTTGAAGTTCGAATAACATCTCTTCTGTAAATTGAATTGGTTTGAAATCAATACGAGATTTTTCTGTGTTGATTTGATTGCCAACCGTCCTAACTCCATCATACATTTCGTAAGCTATACCACTCACAAGATGCTGGGCCGTATGCATTTTCATGTGAGCATATCTGCGTTCAAAATCGATTTTTCCATGAACTTCATCTCCAACTTCAAGTTCGAAAATTTCATCCATCGTATGATAGATTGAGTCACGGCCACGAACCTCGGTAACATTCATCTTTCCATTTGGCCCTTCGATGGTACCAATATCCCAATTTTGGCCACCCCCTAATGGATAGAATAGTGTTTGATCAAGAACTATTTTATTATCCTCAATCGCTATGACCTCAGCAGAAAATTCATCTAAATATGCGGCTTCAATTGACTCAAGATAGAGTTTCTTTGTATTCATAATTACACCTCCTTCCACAGATCAATACCGTTTTGAAAACGTTGACTACAATCCCATAAAGCATGATCTAAGGGTAACATTGTTGATATGATTTCTATGACTTTACGATTATCTGATTCATGTTTACCTGAATACCATGACTCTGACAAACCATCTTGCCGATGAATTTGATAAATAGAATCATTAAATTTTGATGAAGAAGATTGAAGGTGAACGAAGCCGGTTGCTTCTTTTCTCTCGATGTTGTATGAATTGGTTGGGTTCGAAATTTGATGTGGGGTTGCCCATGGAATCCAAGTGTCTTTGGTAGTATCAATTATCTTATCATAAGTCACAATTCCATTTATTTGTCCTGCTCCTGTTAAACTAACTTCGTACTTATCATTATCATTTTTCTTTGAATATACAACACGAGTTCGATGTGAAAATTGAACTCCTTCCTTTGCAAGTTGAATGCTCATTCCTTTCATTATCCATTCATGTCTAAATGCAGAATCTATTCCTTCGAATTGTTGATCTGTTGAAAATGAAAGTGGAATTGATTTACGATCAAGAAGAACACTTGGCCAAACATTTGGTAAACCAAACTCAATCGAATGATCAATAATGTGCACTTCATGTCCATCTTGTAATGCTGAATAGGCACACCCATAAGCAACCAGGCCTGCACCAACAATGAGAATTTTCATTCTTCTTACCTCGTTTCTATCAGTAATGCATCAACTGGGCAGCTCGGAATACATAATTCACAATACGTACATTGTGATTGTTCGACTATAGCGAGAAGTCCTTTCATCGATAGTGCGTTTGTTGGGCATAAGCCAATACAAGCACCACATCCATAGCATAAATCATCATCCACAATAAAATGAAGATGAGCCATGGATGTTCCAGTGGACACTGCCATATTTGACCTTGCATCAATTCTTTTCTTATATCGAGATAATTTACTCGATAAGAAAAGATTAAAATGAAAATAATTATGAAAATGATATCTATCAAGACACCCCTTGATTTCCAATGGAGATTAAATCATTTTACTAGATAGATCAACAAAAGAAATCAACAAACAAAATCAACAAAAGTCAATCGTATTTTATCGCGTGTAGTGTATATTGTTATTGGTAATTTTCTATGGTAAGTTGATTAAAATTCTTATCCGATAATTCCAGTGGAAATATAGGGGTGTGACCCACAAGTTCATTCATGTTGATTCAATCCACAAGGCATGGTCGTGTATGCTCCGGGACGAACTTCGAGTTATCCGGAATACCCACCTGATCGGGGATTGCGTTATCATTACCTTGGTGGTGGAAATGAAGTCGGAAATGTAGGGATTGTTTTAGAAGATCCTACATCCAACCGATTACTTCTTGATTATGGATTAGCACCTACCAAACCACCACGTTATCCAAACGAAGCTCCACACGTTTCTAATGCTATAATTACCCATTCTCATATCGATCATCTTGGTATGGTTCCTTGGCTTGCTTCAAATCACAATTCAACACTTCATGGAACCGAATTAACTGCAGCAATATCAGAGATGATGTGGTATGATTGTCATAAAGTTTCATCGATTGAAGGTTATCCTCTACCATGGGATAAACGAGATATTGATATTGCACTTTCATCTTGGAAAACCCATTCTTTCAATAAACCATGGGATCAAAATGATTGGAAATTAGAACTTCATCGTGCAGGTCACATTCCAGGAGCAGCAATGCTTCACGTTGAAACACCTAGTAAGAAAGTTCTATTTTCTGGAGATTTTGATACTAGAGATTCACAGTTAACTATTGGTGCAAAACCAGTAAAATCAGATGTATTGTTTGTTGAAGGAACTTATGGTGGAAGAGATCATCCCAAAAAAGAGGAAGAAAATCAACGATTTATTGAACGTGTAATTGAGGTTGTAGATCGTGGTGGAACAGCACTAATACCCGCTTTTGCAAATGGACGTACACAAGATGTTGTTATGCTTCTTCACAAACATCTACCCGAACTAGATGTTCATGTTGATGGAATGGGAAAACGAGTTGCAAAATTACAAATGGGACATCCTGAAACACTTCGAGATCCTTCAGCATTAGAATCCGCATGGCGTTGGTGTCGTCGGGTTTCAAGTAAGTCAGATAGAAAAAAGGCCCTAGATGCAAACGTTATCGTATCAACATCCGGTATGCTTGATGGAGGCCCATCTATTTGGTATCTTAATCGCCTTAGACATGATCGTAAAAATTCAATACTCCTTACTGGTTACCAAGCTCGAAATACTGGTGGAAGGAGATTATTAGATGAGCGACGAGTTCCGATTTTCGGCAAACTTGCGAATATTGAACTAGATGTAGATCAATATTCATTTTCAACACATGCAGGACATAAAGAAATTGTAAAATTTGCAGAAGAATGCCATGCTGAAGACATTGTAATCTATCATTCAGATCCAACAATGGCGAGACCACCTCTTGCGGACGCACTAGAAGCAAATGGACATCGAGTTCATACACCAGAAAATGGTATTTCTGGTATCTTGGACTGATTCAATCAGCCGAAGGGGTTGAATACATCAACCTAAAGCGATAGTCGATAGCATGGCGAAAAAAGCACCTGGTGGAAAGAAACGCCCTCGAAGGAAAAGAAAGTTGAGATTATCTCTTCGTCAGAACAAGATCAAAAAGGCTGATACTTATACAGATTCTTTAGGTTGGTCAACAGATGTTGGAAGGAAACTTGAAGAAGCTCCTCAAAAACAAGAACCAGAAACTATCAGCCTTCAATGCGATATGTGTGGCTCAATGCTTAAGATTAGAAAGCCAACTAAAACAAGATACTCTGTTACATGCACTTACCCAGAATGTGGCAATGTCATGTCGTTCGATTAAGATGAATCGTCTTTTCTTTGCGATTTTTTTACTTCTTTTACCCCCACTTCAAGGCTGCTTGCATGCTGAAGATGAATCAAAGACATCAACGATACGACTTGCGACAACAACATCACTTCGAGATTCTGGTCTTCTAAGTGAACTTTTACCAGACTATACAGAACAAACCGGAATCAATGTCGATGTTATCGCAGTTGGTTCGGGAGCAGCCATGTCGTTAGCTGAAAACAATGATGTGGACGTCCTTATTGTACATGATCCTGAACGAGAGGTTGAATTTATCGAAAATGGATTTGCCGTAAACCGGACAACATTTGCTTGGAATCGTTTTGTTCTTTTAGGACCAACATCAATTTCAGGAGACTTAATTGAAACACTTCATTACATCATATCAGAAGATCAATGCTTCATTTCTCGTGGTGATGATTCAGGTACTCATCAAAAAGAACAGACTCTTTGGAGAATGTTTTCCAACCAATCAAATTTTGAATTTGTAGACGATTCCTTAGGTTTTCATCCAGTATGGGATGGATATCAATCAATCGGACAGGGGATGGGTGCTGCAATCACCATCTCAAATGAATTGGAGTGCTGGACATTGTCAGATCGAGGAACAGCACTCTATCGCCAAGAAAATACAAACTTGTTCATACATGAATTCAACGAAACCGTTTTGATTAATCCATATTCAATTCTACTCATGGATAATGAATATAATTCTGAAACAACGACTTTACGGGATTTTTTACTTGATTCTTTTAGAGATATTGAAGGCTATACTGTAAACAACAAAACACTATTCCATAGTGGTGAACCACCAAATTAACCAATTCTTTTTCCTTCACGAATCTGCTGTGCAATTTCGTTCTTTTCATCGATTAATTTACCGTTATGAATGTAAATTATTCGATCTGCTAAGCGTTCTGCTTGGAAGGGATTGTGCGTTGCAAAAACCACACCCCCACCTCGATTCTTAAACAGAACAACCTGCTCTTCAATACGTTCTATTGAACCCCCATCAAGTTCTGAGGTAACTTCATCCAATACCAGGATTTTTCGATTCATAGATAGAGCCCGAAGAAACGCCAATCGTTGTATTTCTCCACCAGATAGTGAATCGGTTCGTTGTCCACCCCTTTCTTCAAATCCTAAAATAGATGCAAAATATGTTCCACTATTTGGCAACTCAACATGCAGTTTAGATGATAGTTCAAGCTCCATAGCAACATTATCCATTACCAATACCGGGTTTTGCGAAACATATGCAATATCACGGCTATAGATTGAAGGTTCACCTTCTAAACCAACCATCGCTCTAAGAAGCGTTGATTTCCCAGAACCAGACTCACCCATTAACGCAACGATTTCATTACTCGATACTTGTAATGAACAATCCCCAATGATAGTTTTACTATCCTTCACCACATTCATATTTTCCCACGTTGCAGTAAAATCATCAATAGATTGATCAATAATTTCATCTTCTCCAAACGACTGTTGTTCGAAAAAGCGGATGTATTGAATAAATTGCAAACCAAAAGCTGTGATCAATGATATCACGAGTAATACCAATCCAAGTTGTAATGCTGCATCTAGCCGTCCAACACTTGTTTCTAAGACTACACTTGTTGTCAAAACTCTTGTTTTTCCTGCAATATTACCCCCAACCATCATCACCGCACCGACTTCAGCAATCGCCCGGCCAAATCCGAGGAGTATTGCGTTGGTTATTCCCCTCCTTGCACAATACATTTCAAGAAATACCCGTTGTTTACGACTTGCATTCATGACCTTGAACACATCCCTCTTTTCTGAGGAAACTCGCTCAAGAGCCGTCCATGAAATACCAAGAACGAGAGGAAAAATCAACAGTGTTTGAGCGACGATCATACCTTGAATTGTGAACAACCAATTGAGTGAACCAAATACTCCATCTTTACTCAATACAATGTAAACAGCAACTCCAACGACAACTGGTGGAAGACCATACAATGCTTGCGTAATTCCCCGAAGCAACGGTTTTAATTTCCAATTTACGTTAGCAAGAAGTATTGCTAAACCAATCCCAAGAACCCCGGCAATAATCGTCGCGGAACCACTCGTCACAAGGGTTCGGATGACCACATCCCAAAGGTTAGTAGAATCTACCACGCCATGGCGAAGTAACACAAACCTTTGAGGTTGGCGAAGTAAGCCACTGGTTAAAGGAGTGATGAAATGAAGGAAGTTCCGTATTTTTTACCGCTCCAAGAGGCGATAGATCTCACTCTTCAGCACAAGATGTTCTGTTCAGTAGAAAACATCGATATCGATGATGCACATCAACGCATTCTTGCTACTGATTTACATTCAAAAGTAAACGATCCACCATTTGATAATTCAGCTATGGATGGGTTTGCAGTTAGATTTCAGGACACAGAAAAAGCCCCGTCCACGCTTGATATCATCGCTACCTCACAAGCAGCAGCGGGCGATGAAAACCTCACGTTAAACACCGGACAAGCCGTCCGGATTATGACTGGAGCACCAGTACCGAGTGGCGCCGATGCGATCATTCCAATAGAAGCATGTTCAATCGATGGCAACAAAGTAACTTTGAACCAACCTTCAAAACCTCATTTTATTCGAAAATGTGGTGAAAACATTGCAGAGAACGAGATTGGACTCAAAAAAGGAGACTATCTCACACCCCAATCAATTTCCATGTGTGCTACAATGGGCCACGCCACTATACCGGTTATTCAAAGGTTGAAAATAGGGATTATATCAACAGGCGATGAACTCAAACCACCGGGCGAAGAACTTGCTTATGGTGAAATCTATGAATCAAATTCTTACGGTCTTTCCGGACTTGTGAAAATGCTAGGTCATATTCCTATACGCTATCCCGCAGTACATGATTCAATCGAGGTATTACGAAACCAATTTGATATTGCTGCAAAGGAATGCGACCTCTTCGTTACCTCTGGCGGTGTTTCGATGGGAGAATGGGATTATGTCCGCAAACTTATGGAGACGGAAGGAGATTTAGTATTCTGGAGAGTAAAGATTCGTCCCGGGTCACCTCCTTTATTTGGACATTGGAAAAACACCCCGATGTTCGGGTTACCTGGAAACCCAGTAAGTAGTCACGTCGTGTTTAGAATGCTAGTAGTTCCGTATTTACGAGGTTCCATAGGCACTACATATCCTCAAGATCAAATCGTTCACGCACGTCTTCAAACCAATGTTCGTTCAACGAAAGATTGCTTAACATTACGACGTGTAACCCTCACCTCAACAAACGAAGGCTTCATCGCCGATCAACCAAAACATCAAGGTTCAGGAAACATCGAGAGTTTATCTTCTGCAGATGGCTTAACACTTCTCCAACCAGGCCAATCAGGAGATGCAGGGGAACTAATTGAAGTTCTTCTTTTGTGAGGGAAATCCATGAGAAAGAAGGTTGCAGTAGAAACCATTCTTCTCGAGGTTCTGAAAAATATGCAACCACAAGCGAGTACGAATGTACTTAGAAAAATGCTAACAAATCAACGCATATCTGTTGATGATCAAACCATTCATAGAGCGAAGCACGTTGTTTTAGAAGGACAAATAGTAGAAATTCATCCTAAACCTAAAATTTCAATCGAAGAGGAACGAGAAGTAAATGCGAAAACGCACGATTTAGAAATTCTTTTCGAGGATGAAACAATTCTTGTCGTTGCAAAACCAGCAGGTTTGCTTTCCGTTGCAACCGATCGCCTTGAGGTCGACACGCTACATAACCGGTGTGTTGAATATTGTCGCAGTGTAAAGAAAAATAGCTGGTGTTTCATCGTTCATCGGCTGGATAAAGCAACATCAGGCATTATGGTTTTTGCTAAAACAGAAGATGCAAAACGCGATTTACAAGACCAATTCGCACAACATCTAGTCCACCGTCATTACGTTGCATTGGTCGAAGGAATTGCTTCACCGGGCCGAGCAGATCATAATTTGGTTGAAGATAAAAATTTGAGAGTGTATATTTCTGAGAAGAAAACAAAGAACAGCAAACATGCAGTAACGATGTGGGATGTACTTGCTAAAGGCGAGGAAGCAACGTTACTCAGTCTCGTGATTGAAACTGGCCGTAGGCACCAGATACGAGTGGCTATGGCAGAAGAAGGACATCCTGTAGTTGGTGACAAAATGCACGGGGCTGTAACAAATCTTCACGGAAGAATCTGTTTGCATGCTGTAGCCCTTGAATTCCTTCATCCGGAGACAGATGACCCCGTTCGTTTTGAGTCAGAATTCAACCCTGCTTGGAGGCACGGATTGAAGAACCCTTGACGACACGGCATAATTGTTCATATGGCAAAAAAACAGGACTGGATATCAGTTCGCGGGGCGCGAACACACAATCTCCAGGATATTGATGTCAAGTTACCGCGTGGACAATTCGTAGTTATTTCAGGGGTTTCTGGGTCTGGAAAATCAAGTCTGGCATTCGATACACTTTACGCTGAAGGACAGCGCCGCTACGTCGAGTCATTATCTTCATACGCTCGTCAATTTATTGGACAGATGAAGAAAGCAGATTGCGATGGTATCGAAGGCCTTTCACCTGCAATATCTATCGATCAAAAACAAGGATCTCACAACCCACGTTCAACGGTTGCAACAGTTACAGAAATTCAGGACTACCTCCGTCTGTTATGGGCGCGAATCGGCAAACCACATTGTCCTGAATGTGGGAAAGAAGTTGCACGCAGAACAGTTCAAGAAATAGTTGACGACATTCTTTGGAATTTCGAACAGCATACTATTGCAATATGGAGCCCAGTTGTTCGGGCCCGGAAGGGAACCCACGCTGAATTGTTCAAACAGTTTGTTGAACAGGGATATATGAATGGCCGGGTCAATGGTCATGATACTGATTTTGAAAATCCACCAACACTAGACAAAAACTTCCGCCACGATATCGATGTTCGAATAGATCGTTTTGTTTTCTCTAAAGATCGTAGACATCGAACGACAGAGGCGGTAGAAAATGCACTTCGGCTTGGTGGCGGAGCGCTTGCAGTTACAAGCCTAAGTGCACCCAAAAAACCAATCGAGTCGGAAGGAATGACCCGCCCCGAACATCCAGAAGGCGAGACCATTTCCTGGTCCGAAGATTTCGCTTGCCCCGAACACGGAGCTTTCATGCCAGAACTATCCCCTCGGGTCTTTTCATTCAATTCCCCATTAGGGGCTTGCCCAGAATGCCAAGGTCTTGGTATTCAACGCCAATTTAATCCTGAATTAATAATCGATGATACACTCACAGTAGCAAACGGATGTGTCCTTCCATGGCGTCAATCAATGTCGCCTGGATGGTACAAAAAACTGCTCAAACAAGTTTGCGAGCATTATGGAATTTCACCAAATGTACCTTTCGGACTTTTAGATGAAGATGCCAAAGACATCTTACTCCATGGCTCTGGATCGACGATTATTCACTTCCATTTCGAATCTGATAATGGCTCAGTATACAAGATGAATCGGCCATGGGAGGGAATCATTGCACGACTTGAACGAACTTATTCAGAAACCTCATCAGACCGAACAAGAAATAGATTGATTTCTTGTATGACCGATTTAGATTGTCATGCGTGCCATGGCGAGAAACTCAATCCCGCAGCACGGTTTGTTACTGTAGGAGGGATTCGACTTCCAGAAGTTAGTAGGAGCTCAGTGCATGAAGCATACCAACTGATCAAAGCCCTTCATCCTGAAGCCGATGGGCCACCCGAGCAATATGCTGACGTTCTTGTTGCGCTCGATGACCGTTCACTATTTATCGGAAATGAAATTCTCAAAGAGATTGAAAACCGTCTTGGATTCCTCGAATCTGTAGGCCTTGACTATCTTACTCTAGATCGCAAAGCAAACACTCTTTCTGGAGGCGAAAGTCAAAGAATTCGTCTTGCAACACAAATCGGCTCAAGACTTACCGGAGTGATGTACGTCCTGGATGAACCTTCGATTGGGCTACATCAAAGAGATAACGAACGGCTTCTCAAAACACTACGGGAGTTAACGGATTTGGGCAATACCCTTCTCGTCGTTGAACATGATGAAGAAACATTACGACAGGCAGATTGGATTTGTGACCTTGGTCCAGGGGCAGGATTGGAGGGAGGAATTGTTGTTGCAAACGGACCGCCTCAAAAAGTGATGAAGGCGAAGGACTCGGTTACGGGAGCATATCTTTCCGGACGTCGTTCAATTGAACGCCCGATGGAACGGGCCACCCCGAATAAGAAATGGTTGGAAATTAAAAGTGCCCAACATAATAATCTAAGTAACATCGATGTGAAAATCCCCCTCGGTTGTTTCACCTCAATTACTGGAGTGTCCGGATCTGGAAAGTCATCACTTATCTCCGGAATTCTCGCTCCCTCGTTGCAACGACACTTACACAATTCAGAAAAACTTCCAGGCAAACATTCCACTATAGATGGCCTTCAATATGTTGACAAAGCTATCATTATCGATCAGTCTCCAATCGGTCGAACCCCACGTTCAAATCCAGCTACTTACACGAAAGTGTTCGACGAAATCCGCAAACTATTCTCTAATACAACATTAGCCAAAGAACGAGGGTACAAACCCGGAACATTCAGTTTCAATGTAAAGGGCGGGCGCTGTGAAGCCTGCTCTGGAGCGGGCTCAATCAAGTTGGAAATGAACTTCTTACCTGATGTTTGGATTGAATGTGATATATGCAATGGGAAAAGATACACTCGCGAATGTCTTGAAGTGACATGGAGGGGTAAAACCATCCATGATGTCTTGCAGATGCCTGTAGGTGAGGCGGTTCACTTCTTCAAGAATCATAAGAAGATTCATCGCACACTTGAGACACTAAACGCTGTCGGTCTAGCATACATCCGTCTCGGCCAACCAGCAACAACACTCTCGGGAGGAGAAGCACAGCGAGTCAAACTCGCAAGTGAGTTACGCCGCCCACCACACAAACACACGGTCTACATTCTTGATGAACCGACTACGGGGCTCTCATTCAGCGATGTTCAACTATTGATAGAAGTCCTTCTCGAATTACGTTCAAAAGGGCACACCGTTGTTGTTATCGAACATCATTTAGATGTTGTCAAGTGTAGCGATTATGTCATTGATCTAGGTCCTGAAGGAGGCGACCGAGGCGGACAAATCGTTGCGGAAGGAACGCCTGAAGAGGTTGCGGATGTGGATGGAAGTTATACTGGACAATTCCTCAAAACCCTACTAAAGTCCGAGTAAACCTCTCCGTAGTATTCAAAGAGCGTATGCGATGAACTGTGTTTGGGTCGGAGTTAATGGCGGTGCAGGAAGTCCGAGTTGAAGTCACCCCCTTACAAACCGATGGGATGCGAGACGTCCTAGGAGACGTAGTTCAACGCCAACTTTTCGCAGACCACGGCATCGATGTTGGTAAAGTTCGGAGCATACGCGGTTATCTCATTCGTAGTTCTTACAGTGCTTCTGAAATCGAACCGCGAGTTCAAGATATTTTTTCCGATCCAATCATCGAATTTGGGGCGGCTGATACGCCTCTTCTCGAAGACAAGAACTTCTTCCCATCCCCTCCAGCACTTACCGTAACTGTTGGGTTCAAGCCGGGAGTAACAGATAATCCCGGAGCTGCAGCAAATGATGGATTTAAGGTACTATTTCCAGACGGAGACTCTTTCATTTCTACATACGTTTCATACGCATTTCTCCAACTTCCAGATGATATTGATCATGACTGGTTAGCATCAACCCTGTTTAACGGGCTGATCGAGAAATCAATTCTAACAACAAAAGAACAACTAGAATCAGGTAATGCAACTTACCTTACATACCCTGAACGGCCTTCAATAGAGAGACAAGCCCCCTCCATCATCAATCTTGAATTGGCGGATGAAGAATTGATTCGACTTTCTACCGAAGGCCTCCTTGCATTAAATCTCAACGAAATGCAAACTATTCGTGACCACTACCGAGATGAACCTACTCGCGCGGCCCGGACAAATATTGGAATTTCTCCTAATGCTCCGACAGATGTGGAATTGGAATGTTTAGCTCAGACATGGAGCGAGCATTGCAAGCACAAGATATTTGCAAGCAAGATTCATCATATTGATAGGGAAACAAATGAAGACACTGTCATCGACTCTTTGTTCAAAACCCACATCATGAAACCCACCCATGATATGGCAAAGGAAGTCGATTGGCTCCTTTCCGTGTTCCATGACAACTCTGGCGTAATTGCTTGGAACGATGATTGGTCAATTTGTATGAAGGCGGAGACACACAACTCCCCCTCTGCTCTCGATCCATACGGGGGCGCAATGACTGGTATTGTCGGAGTCAACCGAGACATTCTCGGAACAGGCCTCGGCGCTAGGCCAATTGCAAACACCGATGTCTTCTGTTTCGGCCCACCGAATTGGACAGGCGAATTACCTTCAACCCTCTTCCATCCATCACGCGTCCTTCGAGGTGTTCATGCAGGCGTTCGCGTTGGAGGAAACGAGTCAGGAATTCCAACCATTAACGGATCAATTGTATTTGATGAAAGATACATCGGAAAACCCCTCGTCTATTGTGGTACGGTTGGCTTGATGCCTCGTCGCCTTGCTGATGGACGAGAATCCCACGAAAAGAATCCAATACCTGGAGATCTAGTTTACATGGTTGGAGGAAGAGTCGGATCTGATGGAATTCATGGAGCGACCTTTTCTTCACTTGAATTGACAGATGAATCGCCGTCTAGTGCGGTCCAAATCGGAGATCCAATCACTCAAAAGAAAATGATGGATATGTTGCTAGAAGCCCGAGATGCGTGTCTGATAACATGTACAACCGACAATGGCGCGGGGGGACTATCCTCTTCGATCGGCGAGATGGCAGAATACACCAATGGATGTGAAATTGATCTAGGTAAGGTTCCTTTGAAGCAGGAAGGTCTTTCATCTTGGGAAATTCTCGTATCTGAATCTCAAGAACGAATGACAGTTGCTGTTGCACCTAAGGATAAAGACGCATTTGAAGCGCTTGCCCAACTCCATGAAGTTGAAGCCACCCAAGTTGCGACCTTCACAAATACAGGCTATTTCCATGTGAAACACGGGGAAGAAACAGTTGCATATCTCCCAATTACGTTCCTACACGACGGCGTACCTCAACTTGAATTGGAATCAGAATGGACTCCTCCACAACACGTTGCATTTACTCCTCCAAACGATCTAGATCAAAGCATACTTCTCAAAGAAATGCTTGCTCGGCCAAATATTGCTTCCAAGGAAACATGGGTTCGGCAATACGATCACGAGGTCATTGCACAAACAGTCGTCAAACCATTTGTTGGTGTTGAACGCGATGGGCCTGGTGATGCAGGACTTATCGCCCCAATTCATGGTAATTCACAAGGCATTGTTGTCTCTTGTGGAATTGCTCCTCGTTATTCAGACATAGACGCCGGAGCAATGGTCGCAGCATCTATCGATGAAGCGGTGCGAAACGCTGTTTGTGTTGGCGTTGATATCGATAAGATGGCCGGCCTGGACAACTTTTGTTGGCCAGATCCAATCGAATCTGAAAAGACTCCAGATGGGAAGTTCAAACTAGCTCAACTCGTACGTGCAAATCGTGAACTTGAGAGAATTTGTCGAGCTTATCACCTTCCTTGTGTTTCAGGTAAAGATTCAATGAAGAATGACTACGGTGTTTGGCCAAATAAGATTTCAATTCCTCCTACAATGCTATTTTCATTATTTGGAAATCAACCAGATGTCCGAAAGACTGCAACTTCGAACTTCAAACACCATGGAGAACGAATCTACCTTGTTGGAACAACGTTCGATGAACTGGGAGCATCAGAGGTCGCATTCCATCTCAAAGAACGAGGCGATGTAGAAGGTATTGGAGGGCAAGTTCCGCTATTGGAAGATCCAAAAAGCCAACTCGATGTATATCGAAAACTATCAGCCGCTATTCAAAACGGACTCATTCGCACCGCCCATGATTGTAGTGAAGGTGGTTTAGCGGTTGCTTTAGCGGAGATGTGTATTGGTGGCCGTTGTGGGGCGATTGTTGACATAGATGGTATTGGCGGAGGAGATGCATTTACTCGATTATGGAGCGAATCCCTAGGCCGAATTATTATCTCGGTTGAAGCCCAGCATGAACTTGATTTTGTTGAAATTATGGAAGGTGCAGACATTCACTTGATCGGAATGGTTACAGAATCCTCAGAATTTACTGTTGAGGATGGGTATGACACAATCATACAAGCCGACGTTGATGAATTGACCACTTCTTGGAAAGGCGCATTGGACATGACAGGGGTGGTTGAATGAGCCTAGAGGTCAAAGTCTGCGTTCTGTTTGGATTCGGGATTAACTGCGACCGAGAAACAGCTGCCGTCTTTGAGATGGTAGGAGGGGTGTCGGAACGACTTCATGTAAACCGGCTTGTTCAGGGCGAACGTAACCTTTCTGAGTTCGACATTCTTGCTGTACCGGGAGGATTTTCATTTGGAGACCACCTTGGTAGTGGGCGCCTTCTTGGCAACCGCCTTCGTTTTGCACTTCGAGATCAACTTCAACAATTTGTGACAGACGGGAAGCCAATTATTGGGATTTGTAATGGCTTCCAAGCACTGGTAAAGACAGGCCTTCTTCCCGGCCCGAGCGAAGCATCACTAGAACCAGATTTGATTCAACGCGCTTCTCTAACTCTGAACAACACAGGTAGGTATGAAGACAGATGGGTTACATTGGAATTCGATTCTCAAAGTCCATGCATCTGGACCAAAAACATCCAACGAATCGAATGCCCTGTACGACATGGCGAGGGAAGATTTGTTATGCCAACGGCTGAAGATTTTAACAACCTTGAAGCGAACCATCAGTTGACGGTTCGATATGTCGATCCAGTCACTACAATAGGGGAGGGAATTCAAGATGAACTCCTTCCTTTCCCAATCAGTCCAAACGGAAGTATGAGAAATGTGGCAGGAATATGTGATGCAACAGGATTGGTCTTTGGCCTCATGCCACACCCAGAAGCATTCTACAGCATGTGGCTTCATCCAGAACACACGTCAATGGATATTGGCGAAGATTGGGAAGGTGAAGGATTGCAGATATTCCGTAACGCAGTTGAATACGTTCGAAGTCAACGGTGACCGAGAATGGAGCGTCGCAAAGACATCGATCAACTACGAGGTTTAGCGATTTTACTCATGGTTATGGTTCATGCAGCAGCAACGTGGGCACCAGATGATGCTTCAACAACCACGTTTCTTGCATTGGTTGTAGCAGGTCTCGGTGGTCTAGCAGCTCCTTTGTTTGTAACAGTAGGCGGCTGGGTTACGGTGCATTCATCGTGGACGATTCAGAAAGCAACAATTCGATTCCTATACCTAATGTCTGCACAATTCCTTGTCAATATATGCGCTCCACATCTTTTTGATCCATTCACTCCAGGCGTATTGTCGCTTTTTGCTATCCTATATCTCATCGCCCCACTATGGCTTCGACTGGCGAGGAACACTGCAACTTTGACAATATCAATTCTCGTTATTGGAATCGCAAACTGGATTTTCTTACCAGGAAATTCTGAATTATTATGGGCTGATAGAATTGAGACAACAAGTTTTACTGAAATCATACAACACCTCATCATCTCAGGAACATACCCAATTTTCCCATGGATATTTTTCTCGATTCTTGGTGCTGGGCTCAACATTCATTCTCCAAGTATTCAGAAGATGTCGGGAGCGATAATCTGTGGAATGACTGTATGCATATCTTTCTTAGTGATTTCAATGAACAACAATACTCCATTTGCACAACCGGTAGGTAATGCAACCCTGACCTTCTTTCCCGCAAACACTCCATTTCTCATTGGAGCGATGACAGGTGTACTGATCTTCTGGGCTCTGTTAGAACATCGCCTCCCATTCAGAGGATTGGACCGTCTTGGCCGCCTTTCTCTAACCTTATACGTCGTTCATTTCATTCCACTTTACTTCGGCTCAACACTCATACTGCCCTGGGAGTTAGCAGTTCCAACAGTCATGCTGTTCACATTTCTATGGTGGCCGATTAGTGTGTTACATCAAACAAAGTTTCCAATCTACTCTCTCGAGTATATATCGCAACGATTATCTCGCCATGGAGAGGAGAGGGCGCCGTAAAGCACCCTCTCCAATTATGACATGCTGAATATCCTAATCAAATTCAAGCTATTGCTTCGGCAGCCTTTTTGGCTCCCATCCATGCTACGACACCGAACCCAATCTTGTTGATTATGTCAGCGACGTTGTAAGCAATACCCATCCAGAGTTCGCCTTCTGTCCCAGCATCAATGATACTGACTTCTGGGCTGAAGAGGTAACCGAGCGGATAGATGATCCATCCAACAACGATGAACCATCGGAGTGCGTTTGCACTCCACTTGAGTTCGTCAGCGATCTTGCTGTTATCGACACCAAGACCGTCAGTCCATGGTGTACCGGTTGCGACAATGATCATTGCCCATCCCATACCACCGAGGATTAGAGCGAGGTATGCGTTCATGAGACCAGCTTCGCCAGCGTATCCGAAACCAATCATGATAAGTGCACCAACGAAACAGATTCCTGTGAATCCTAGACCAGCAAAGGTCTTGTCCGTGATGGCGCCCTTGCCAACGAGGCTTGGGAACTTGAGTGCCATGAGTGGAACAGTGATGATCCAGTCCATGTAACGGTACTCAATGGAGACTACTGCGTGCTCGACGTAAACGCCTCGCATGTAGTAGTAGTGGAACGCCGCGATACCGACAATCAGTGCGGATATTGTCATGGTTGTGCGGTGTTCAGGTCCAACATTCGAGCGCTCGCTCATGAAGAATACAAACGCTGCACCCATCGAGATGTATCCAACGAAGAAGAGGAAGAATGTGACAAGTTCAAGACCGTCGTTTTCTCCGTCATCTAAGAAAGGACATGTATCCGCAGCCTGATCTTCTGGAGAACATTCTTCGGATGGGTTGATTATTTCCGCTGCTGCTGGCATAGCAACTGCGGTAAGTGATAACAACATAACAGCAAGAATTACACTGTTACGGCGGTTTAACTTCAGGCTTCGTAGTTTTGATGAGTCTTCATACTGCATGTTCGTCGTCATGTAATGAATTCGTCGCGAATATATACGTTCGTTTTCGCGTAGACCACTAATTTAGGCAATATTTTCTCCAGTCTGAACGGACCACAGAGAAGCATATTTGCCATTCATCTTGAGAAGGTTTTCATGGGTTTCTTGTTCAATAATTTCTCC
Organism: Euryarchaeota archaeon UBA443; assembly: GCA_002499195.1. Lineage (GTDB taxonomy): Archaea > Thermoplasmatota > Poseidoniia > Poseidoniales > Poseidoniaceae > MGIIa-L2. The sequence continues at coordinate 78,220 of DAKS01000061.1, read as the reverse complement.
ATTTTCTAACACGATGATTGTGTCAGAATGTCGAACAGTTGAAAGTCGGTGAGCCACAATAATTGTGGTTCGATCTTTACTAATCTTTGAGATACTTCGTTGTAGTGCCGCTTCAGTCTCATTGTCAACCGCCGAAGTTGCCTCATCGAGAATAAGAAGAGGTGCATCCTTCAGTACAGCACGAGCAATAGCAATACGTTGCCGCTGTCCGCCAGAGAGGCGGTATCCCCCTTCTCCAACATATGTCTCCCATTTATTGGGCAATTCCTCAATAAATTCGAATGCCTCAGCTACGAGAGCTGCTTGTTTAACATCATCATCACTCGCATTATTACATCCATATCGAATATTTTCTAAGATGGATGTTGGGAATAGTGTCACGTGTTGCGAAACTAGAGCAATTGAACTTCGCAAAGATTCGAGAGAATACTCGTCAAGACGCTGATCGCCCCAGGAAATTGAACCTGCATTTGGTTCAACAAAACGAAGTAAAAATCGCGTAAAGGTTGTTTTTCCAGATCCAGTAGAACCTACAATCCCAATAGTGGAGCCGGCTTCGATTTGAATACTAAATTGATTGAACAATGTAGTTCGGTCAGGATATGCATAGTCGATGTTATCGAATACGATTGCTGAGTTCTTTGCAACACTTTCTTCAAGTTCATGTTCCCCATCAATAACCGTACTTGGTTCATTTAGTAATGTAAGGATGCGAACGGAAGATGCCATTGCTCGTTGATAGAGATCGAACGTTTCACCAAGACGGGTTAATGGCCAAAGCAAGCGTTGTGTCATAAATACAAGAACGGAGTATGCACCAACCGCTAAAACACCATCTAGTGCTAACTTTCCTCCAAGCAACAAAGTTGCTGTAAATCCTGCCAGAATTGCCATTCGAATCAAAGGTACGAAAGCTGCAGATAGACGAATTGCTGAACGATTTGCATTTCGGTATTCTTCTGAAAGTGCTCGAACTCTATCCAATTCCTTTGTTTCATTTGTGAAGGATTGGATGGTCGCCATCCCCGTTAAGTCATTTTCTAGTAGAGCATTCAATTGACCAGCGGTAGACCGAACATCCCGGTAGCGAACTTCGAGTTTCTTTTGGTACAGAAACGAGCCCCAAAGGATAACAGGAATTGGTAAAACTGCAAAGAGAGCAATTTCCCATGATAGGTAAAGGAACACAGCTCCAACAACAATTACAGTGGTTGTAACCTGAAGTAAATCGTTTGCACCTTTATCCAGAAAGCGTTCAAGCTGATTGACATCATCGTTCATTACAGCGAGCAAATCCCCTTTCTGATGCTCATCAAACCAAGCCATGGATTGATTTTGCACATGATCAAAGGTCGTAAGACGTAGATTATGCTGAACGGTTTGAGCAAGGTTTCGCCACAACACGGCGTAGAAATATTCGAACAGAGATTCAAGCCCCCATATGACGAAAGTAGCAATTGCAAGAACAATCAGTTGATTCCAAGGGTCGATGATTCCCCAATGGGCGAGGAGTGAATCCTCTTTTTGAACAACAACATCTACTGCAACACCGATAAGGAGCGGAGGTGCTAAATCCCAAATTTTGTTGAGAATCGAACAAATGATTGCGAGGCGAATCTTTCCTTTTGGAGCATCAGAACGGGAGAGAATACTTCGGAGCGGCCTCTCAACTTCAACCATGAACTGCGCTTCTTTGAAGCGGTATGTCAATTCTTGCTCGTGAATCATGAAATTCCTTAACAACTCCCTACTCTAGACTCAATACATCGGGTGTTGAAAGATGTGGTTGGATGACGGGCCAATGCTTCCTAAGGGCGGGGGGCGCACAAAACACATCACACTCATTGATCCGGACAAACAATCCCCAGAAGTGGCGGCACAACGAGCGTTGGTGGCAGTAGAGTGTGGGACTTCAGCGATCTTCGTTGGTGGCTCTACGGATACAGGAAGCAACATTGTTGATGCTACTTGTGGAGCAATCCAAGAGGCGCTTGAATTGTCGATGTTTGCAGCAAGCCAACATCCTGATGCAAGCGAAGAGCAGTGGAACATCCCTGTCATTCTCTTTCCAGGAGGGGCCCATGCTATGTCTGCTCGAGCCGATGGAATTTTGTTCATGATGCTCATGAACAGTAAAACTCGAAAGTTTCTGATTGAAGAACAACTTCAAGGAGCACCATACATCGCTAAGGCCGGACTTCAAACAATTCCCACAGGATACATTGTCTGTGCTCCTGGTGGCGCCGTTGGAGAGGTTGGTCAAGCCGATCTCATCAATCCTAATGATACAGAATTGGTAGCCGCTTATTGCCAAACTGCAGAAATGTATGGATTCTCAACAGTCTATCTCGAGGCAGGTTCTGGCGCATCATCACCAGTTGATCTTGAACTCATCAAAACAGCAAAGTCGGCAATGGATTGCACTCTTATTGTCGGTGGAGGAATTCGTGTGCCAGAGCAAATGCTTGCTGCTGCAGAAGCAGGAGCTGATTATATTGTAACTGGAACTATTACCGAGGAGTTCGATGATTTACAATTACTGAAAGAGCGACTACAATCACTCATCAGCATCCTCTGATTCTTCATCAAAGAGTACAGGGTCTCCGCTTCCACCTGGTGAAGGAGGCCGTTCATCGTCAACATCCATGCCTTGAGGCAATTCACTTTCTTCAACATCCAAGTCAACAGTACCGCCTTCAGCAAGACTACGCATATCATCAGCAGTTGGTGTTGACAAGCTTCGTTCAACATCTGGACTGTTGGCGTATGCATCTCTCTTCGCTTCTCGGGCATCATGACCTCGTACCAAAGAGAGGGAATCAGCAAAGACACGTCCTACGACTTCACGAGTTCGCTCACCTCGTCGAACACTCGTTACCTCTTGCATTGCAACGACGTTCTGAGATTCAAGCTCACGAATTTCAGCAACACGATCTGTAAGAGCGGCTTCAAGGTCAGTGATTGTAAGTGACATTTGTTGAATTCGTTCATCACGCTCAAAGACGTCGGTATGGAGCCGACGTTCACGCCGTCGCAGAGATTCATATTCGCGATTTCGCTCAAGGAGCCGACGTTTCATCTCTTCAATTTGTTCAACGAGGTAATCATGTTCAGCAGAAACCGAACGAGGCCCTTGCATTACACGCTCGAGTTGCTCTTCCAAATCTGCTAGCCGCTTATCTCGAGCGTCCAATAATCCACGCATTCGGTCAGCGATATCACGCAAACGCTGGCGTTCCTCCTCCAATGCATTATTAGCAGCAACCTCCGCATCGTATTGTGCTGATTTCTCATCTAGTTGATTTTTCAAAGAGCGGACTTCATCAGCTGTTACCGAGGTAAGGCCAGCATCTGCAGCTTTCTCGAGTGCTTCGACCATCAAACCCATCCGGCCGTCCATTTCAGCGATAACCTCATCTTGAGAGATGCTCAAGGTTCGCAATTGGTCTACTTCTTCATGAAGTGCATCTTGCTGTTCTTTTGAAAGAGATGAAGATTGAGCATCGAGTTCTTGCCGAGTATCGTTTAACAATCGATCAAGATGAACGATTCGTGCCTCAGCCTCTTTGAGTTGTTCTTCAGATTCATGAAGGCGTTGAATTTCGGGGGCTACTTCATCCTCTCGTTCTGCTAAATCAAGTTCCAAAACACGTAGACGTTGTTTGATTGTAACGACTTCATCATTACGTCGTCCAAGCTCATCCCAAGCGACGAGTACTTCTTCGACAAGTTGGTCTATTGGGTAACTTTTCAACATCCCTTCTAGAGCCGCTCTATCGTTTCCAGAACTGTTTTGTTGCCCACGAGAGGCATCTGGGTTGGGAGCGCCGAGCGTCATACAGGTAACTATCGACCCTCAACCACTCTTGAACCTTCCCTGTAAATCAAGGCATTAAGTACCTGATTTTATGGTGAATTGGTACAACCAAATCAGTTGATAGCGGTATACATGTCATCAGGCATCTCGCTAGCGAGCATAAGTGCGCCTTCTGCGACCTTTTCGAGAGGGTTTTCGACACACCATACGTTTACATCACCGATATCGGAGATTTCTCGAGCGACTCGTTCTGCAAGTCCTTCGATGAGGGAACCTCCGCCGGAGAGAATGATGTTGTTGCGAAGAACTGGTTGATATTCAGGATCTCCTTCGGCAACGATTCGCTTGATTGCGTTTCCAACCTTAGGAATCAACAATTCACATGCTTCTTGGATGAGGTCGCCGACATCCACATTCTGGCTCTTTCCATCAACGGAAAGCGAAACTTCGACAGTTCGAACATCGCCGCCAACATAGGAAGACTCCTCTTTCCACTTTCGGACCATGTCCTTAGTGATCTGAGCACCAGTGAATTTCTTTGCGATTAGATTTTGAAGTTCCAAGTCGAGCCAATCACCAGCTTCTTGAATTGTAACCTGATCTTCGTCGCTTGGGAATGTTCCATGGATTCGGGCGATATCGGTTGTACCTGCTCCGATGTCAACAACGATTGAGCCACCGATTTCATCGATTGCGAATGCAGTTGCGAATGGTTCGGTAACGACCATGATAGCATTGACTTGCCCACGTAGAGTCGCAACAAGATTACTCTTATCTGTAAATGAAACGTGGCTTGGTGAGCAAATAACTCCGAATACCTCATCAAATTCTTCAGGGTCAACGGTTTCGATCAAATGAGATACGAAAGCCTTTGCAGCAGCAAGATTTGCCTCATCGTCTTGTGTAACTCCGGCAGCCATAGGGCGGAATAGATTGCAAGCAAGCTTGTTCTTTAGTGCATCAGCACCGAAGAGCACATCTCGCTTGAGGAAGTTTCGTGCAACAGGGTCTTTCGGTCGTCCAACAACTGTTTCAATTGAATGCATAGCGCCAGCGCTTGAAGCAATAGTCGATTGAAACGTTCCTAAGTCAATTCCAACATATAATCGTCCGCTCATCTTAATCACCTTCTGGGATAAACAGGCGTGGATGGCATAAGGTTTGAAGATAGCCCTTCATATGAATGAAGAAATCCATCACAAATTTTCTTCTTTACTTTTCTGATTGAACCATAATTGAATGACAAATGCGAGAATAATTGCTGATATAAGCGAAGTCAATATAGCGGTTGTAAACCATGAATTAGAACTACTATATGTTTCTGAAACCGGTTCGATAGGATGTACCGTAAAGGTTCCCGAACGGTAACTTGTCATTGCAGGCATAGTCCACGAACTTGTATTCAGATCCTCGGCTACAATGTATGCTGTCCAATTCCCGACAGCATTGAGGGGAAAGAAATCCTGGCTGGCATTTACCGAGCAACTCCTCCAAGAATCATTTGTGATAATTTCTAAGCACACATCTACACTACTTACAGGGGACCCAGCACGCTCAAGCGAAACCGTCACCTCCACACTATCTTCATCAAGAACCGAGAATAGAATTGTTATTGTTTCATTATCATGGGAGAGCAATAGCGATTCGTCCAAAAAGATGCGCGGAGCTTCGTTCTGTTCTGCACAACCCGCCTCATCGACAGGCACTTGTTCCGGCGTCATTGGGCATGCATCAACATCATCCTCAACTCCATCTATGTCTGTATCGTCAATGCATCCATCATCGTTCATATCCCATCCAAATGCGTTTGTGAAGGGACAAAGGTCTTGCTCGTAGGGAATGCTATCCCCATCTCCATCGGAGTGATTCAATGGATCGAGCTCCACTCCTCGAATTGCAAGACCAAATCCAACTCGATCCCCGTCAATACCCAACGTGCCAGGTTGGTTTCCAGGCGTGATATATCGTCCAACAACCAATACATCGACGTAATCAATATCTTCGAGTGTATTTGCATCCAAGCGAACTCCCACTGTGGTTTCATTGGTTGAAGGAAAAACAGTTGTGTCGAGATGGTCAGCAAAATCATAGTACAACATTGAACGCCCATCTTGGCGATAGTGTTCTCCGACAGCGAATCGCCCATCAGGTAAGCGAACCATCAATTGTACATCATCGACAAGATGTGGTTCGGGCTTGGCTTGAAAAGACAACCGAACATCGAGTGATTCATTATCTTGCAGAATAAAACGTTGTTGAAAAACATCCCCCGTGGAGAGGAAAGGTCCAACAGCCCCTTCACCATCCCATGTATTTTCCATGAGGTATTCAATCGGTTGCGCATCACCTTCTCGTTCAGCAATAAGGTCGGATGGTAGTTCATTCACAAGCCGATAAGAATCATGAATCCATATATTCGATACTGGGCGACCAACGTCTGTGGATACTGTCTCAAGATCTTCAAAATCAATCAACTCACTCAAATTGAGCACACCCCAGCCATCGTAATTGTTTGGAGCATCAGACCCCCCCTCCCCTCCGTTTCTGTACTCATCATCCAATGGGGTTGAGGAAAGCGATAGTAGCGATTTCATCAAGGGTGCCGAAGGAACGAACCCTTCTCCAAGCAGAATTGAACGTTGAGGAATATTTGATTCAAACCACGGAACCCCACTTTGAAGATCATACACTTCGAGGGTTTCATTATGCCCCGTCAACCAACCCTCCTGAACCATTTGTTGAATGATACTGGAGTAGGTCGCAGCCATAGGAGTCGACATACTTGTTCCGCTCGATGTGTATTGGCCTGCATTGTATGTGTCGGGCGAACCATCAGAACGGGCAGAAACAATTGACACTCCCGGCGCTAGCGCAAAGATTCCACGTGTTTCTGCATCTGTGGGTCCATGGACCGAAGACATCCATCGTTCAGGAACGGAATCCTTGGTCGATGCTCCAATAGCAACAACATTTCGAGCGTTGGCAGGCTCCAATACGAAACCCCCATCATTACCTGGAGCAATGAGGGGCAATGTCCACGGGAATTCCCGAGTAAACGCATCAAAGTCAGCTGATCGTAATGTGTAATCGGTAGTATCGTCCCCCCAAGAATTTGAATGAAGATAGCCTCCATACATAGCCGATTCTGCAAGAAGTAAATCGACATCAGGGGGCGACCAACCTTCTTCAGATACGATATCTTGAACAACGAGTTTAGTATCATAACCTAGTGCCATGACTGCCGATGGAATATTCTCTTCAGTAGCGGTTGTGTACGGATGACACCCTAGAATTCCAGCAGCATGAGTGCCATGACGATAGTCGGCGTGACCAGAATTATCCCAGTCATCGATGGTAGTATTCACATATAACAACTTACGATGATCAGGTCCAATGGATGAATCGGAGACATTGCGGAAGCAAGAGTGGTCCGAATCGATTCCAGTGTCAGCAACGCCGATAACAACACCAGATCCATTTAGCCCAAAAGTCCAGGCGGAGGGATAAGTACCACTATCAATTCCAGAGAGCAATGTCGCTGATTCAAGATTCCTTCCTACTGTCATCAATTCAGGTTCGAGCCATAAGATTCCAGGAAAATTTTCGAACCACTCCATTTGGAAAGATGAGTCCCATACGATATCAGTGGATGCTAGATGACCCTTTTCGATTGAAGAAAGGTCCTTACCGAGAAGAAGTTGCATTTTTTGATGTAATTGATCGAGGATAGAATCTGGCAATCCAGGTTCAAAAACCACCCGAACCGTTTGACCTTCATCCGGAATGGATTTCCACAAAGCGTTCGGAATCCCAGATTCATACGCATCCGGATGTTGAGCACCATCATTTTTCCAAGCGACCAATTCGGTTGGTGTTAGTAGTCGTAAAGGAATGTACCCATATTGTTCCAATGCTTCCCATTCTGTTTGACCCCAGACATCGCCACCGGAGAGTTGTAGGATTACTTCACAGCCACCTAAATTCTCCTCATCTACTAGCCCATCTAGTGGAAGAGGGGCAACGAGGATAAACATCGCTAACAGAAGGCTTCGCACAACCTTGCGCTACTCTTCCACGTTGATGAAACACGCGATGCGCCCGCCAACCCCCAACCATCGCGTTTAAATCAAGAAACGAGTCGCCTTGAAATCATGAAGGCATTCCGTATTGTTGGACAAGCCCCGTTTGGTAGTCTACGACAAAAGTTCTCACTCGATGTTATTGCATCCTCGAAAGACGATGCTGAACACCGCGTTTATTCGATAATTGGCTCCCGCCACAAAGCATCTCGCCGTTCAATCAACATCGAATCTATCAACGAAATCGATCCTCGGACATCTTCTGAACCAAAGGTTATTCATCACTTTCGTGAAGAAATTGCAGCAGCTGGCGGCGCTATAGCCCCGGTTGCCGAAGAAGAGTGATTGCGACATCGCCGCATTGATGAAGGTCGCACCACAGGCTTTGTTGAGGCGGTCTTGTGGAACAATCTGAACTTCAACGAACAGCAAGGCTTGTCGAAATGAATCGCGAGCGATTCCATGAAGTTCAAGAGCGAATTGAGCAAGTCATCAATGTTCTTGGTGAACACGATGTTACTGCCACGAT
>DAKS01000061.1:52934-69404 GCA_002499195.1 Euryarchaeota archaeon UBA443 | reverse complement strand
GGCGTGACACTTACTTGCCAGCATCCAGGAGGCGGCGAAGGAACAACCATCGTAGATCTCGGAAGCGGTATTTTTGGTGAGCGTACATGGTCGGATGCAGCAATATTAACCCGAGAGCGAATGGAAGAATTAGGACCACTCCTTGAAAATCTCCAATCCCAAAGCCAACAACTTGAAACAACTATTACCGCACTCGCACAATCCTTTACGGTTGCAGCAGAATCACAAGACGAGGTTGAAATGATGCAATCCGAAGAAACCCCCGAGGTAGAATCCGATGATTCGGAACACACAATTCCAAAACCAAAACGGCGCCGGGGCGGCATGTTTGGTAATGAGTTAACACTGGACGATTAGGTGATTCCATGGGCCTCTTTGACCGATTCAAAAAGCGCGTTAAGGAAGTGGCCGAGGAAATCGATTCTGATGCCTTGACTGCCAACGAAGAATCTGCGGAGGGGAAAGCAGCTCTTGAGGCTTCAAATCCAGCCGATGAAGAATGGGAGGATGATGTTTTTGAAGCACAAGAAGAACTTCCAGAAGTTATCGACACACCATCTTCTGATGATGATTGGGATGACTGGGATGATGAGGAAGAAGACATTGTTCTTCCAGTTCAAATATCAAAAAAAGAGCGAAAACGACTTGAGAAATTAGAGAAACAACGACAAAAAGAACTCAAGAAAAGAAAGGCAACCATGGTTGCTAAACCGAAAGGCTCACGCGTTGATCTTTCGATGATGCGTACAACTACTGGACGGCAATTGGTCGAAGTGAAAGCAACTCCGCGCGGCTCTTCTAAGAGCGCAGATTTTGAAATCGAAGGAGGCGCAGTTTCCATAGATCTGGGGGGCGGGATCGTCGGTCAAGGCGGACGCATCATCAAAGAAGGTAAAGTGCTCAACGACCTTCTTGAAGAACTTGAATGGATGCTGCTCGAATCCGATATTTCCAGCGAAGCCGTAACTTCAGTACTCAATGCACTTCGAAAGAGCCTCGTAGGTGCTCGATTACGTCGCGGTGCAGAACTAGCGAAAGTTCTGGAAGCAGCACTCAAGCGTGCATTACGGAATCTCTTGTCTGCAGGTTATTGGGACTTTGATGCCTCTGTACAATCATTCCTAGATGAAGGAGACGCCCCAGTGGTCGTGATGCTTGTTGGCGTCAATGGAACCGGTAAGACCACAACAGCAGCAAAGATCGCTCATCGCCTCCAATCGAACGGGCATTCAGTTATTGCAGCAGCAGGAGATACATTTCGTGCCGGCGCCATCCAACAGCTTGAATCACATTGTGAAAATCTCGGAATTCGTTGTATTTCCAGCCAACGCGGAGGCGATGCAGCAGCCATTGCCCGCGATGCTATCGAATCTGCAAAAGCTAAGAACATTGATGTTGTTCTTGTCGATACTGCTGGTCGAATGCAAAACAAGACCAATCTCATGAAGGAACTCGAGAAAGTCCGGCGTGTTGCGAATCCACATCTTGTTCTCTTTGTCGGTGACGCACTCGCTGGTAATGATGCTGTAGATCAGGCCAAGATGTTCCAAGAAATGATGCGCTTTGATGGAGCAGTTCTCTCAAAGATGGATACTGACGCCAAAGGCGGAGCAGGACTTTCAATCGCCTTTGCAACAGGCCGCCCAATTGTTTTCGCTGGTATTGGCCAAGGATATGACGACCTCCTCCAATTCAATCCAGATTGGTTGCTCGATGAAATGTTCTCGTGAGGATTAACGATGTTCGAAGATAAAGAGACAGAGACATTTTTCACAGTCGTTCACATGTTTCAGCGGTCAGCAATGATCAATCTCGGTCTTTTAGAACACCCTGCGGGAGGGCTGCAGTTCAATTTCTCGGAAGCGAAGGACATTATTGACATTCTTCGTATGCTTCAAAACAAAACACAAGGAAATTTGGATACATCAGCGGAAGCGATGCTTAAAGGTGTCATCAGTGAACTTCAGATGCAGTTTATGCAGGCTCCAAAGCGAAAGAAGCGTATGGAGGAGGAAGAGGCGAATATGGAAAATGTACGCCAAACCTTTGAAAATCCCCGGCAAGCCCCGGTTGAAGATGTTTCAAGTGAAGAATGATACAATTTTCAATCATTTCATCGGTTCATTGATGAGCAAGAGCAGGTTCAGGAGAATTGGTCGCGATGTCTTACGTCAGTGAAGTTTCTTCAGATGATGCACCCACGGTGCTGATTGTCGACAACAATCAGATGTCAATTATGCGCCTCCGTGAAGTGTTTAGGAAAAGAGGATTTGCGATTGAAGTATGCGAGGACGGAGATCTTGCAGTTGATGAATACATCAAACTTGATCCAGAACTTGTTGTAATGTCTCTTGACATTCCTTCTCTGGACGGCCATCTTGCAGCCTTGGAAATGCGAGAACATGGTGGTGATTCACGAATTCTCTTCATAGCCCCGAACCGACTGTCGGAGTTGGCCGTCCATGCGACATATTCAGCCGGCGCAGTAGGGTGGCTTGCCAAACCAGTCAGCCAGTCTCAACTGGATGAAATTTGGGACCAAGTACTCGGCCCTATTCCAGAAGCTCCAGGATTGGAAGATATTGATGAATTATATCCCGAAGATCGTATCAAACCCGAACCCGATGAGATTGAACTTCCTCCTATAGCGGAGTTACCTCCTATAGGAACGTTGCCGCCACTTGAAGAATTACCACCAATTGAAGTTGAACAAACTCAAACTTCCCGACCAAAGAAAAGAGGACGAAAGGTTCTCTTTGTACTCATTATTCTACTCGCTGGAGCCGGCATAGCCTATCAGCAAGGCCATCTTGACTCATTTTTGTAACTGATTGTGTTGCACTTGAATTGGCTGAATGTATTGTCCGGGCAGTTGGACAATTTGGCCCTCCATAATCGTCGATCCTTGTGGAGCCTGTATGATTTCTTCTCTCTTGTAGGTACTAGTTGTCAAAAGAGAAGGGTCTCCTCGAAGGATTTGTCGATCTAACTTTTGGGCATTCCAATAACCCCAGTACAATAAGGCAAGTAAGCCTGCAAAGAGGATAAGACCGATGAAAAAAAGCAACAATTCCACGACTATCGCTCCAATAACGCTTTCCAAGAAATTTCAGCATAAGCGGCAGCGGCCTCAGCAGGGTTTTCAGCTCCATGTATTCCAGATCCGACAATAATGCAATCGGATCCAGCCATGACCGCTTCATATGGGTCTCCGTATCGTTGCCCCATCTCTCCATCGCCCGTCGCAATATTTACTCCAGGTGTCCAAATCATTTTCCCATCGCCAACCATTGTTCGCAATTCACGAACAGAATTTGCATTGGAGCCGTTACCAATGAATCCAAACACGCCGGGATGGGCGCGGCCTGCTTCAACCACAGTAGAAGTGTAGTCTGGAGTGAGAAGATTCCCCCGGCTCGACATTTGAGCGAGTAACAAAACCCCTCCTTCTCTCGATGCATCCGACCAAGCTGCTTGTAATCCATCAACAACATCAGGCCCACTGATGAGGTGGGCCGTGACAAGGTCACTCCATTCTTTAATATTGTAAATTCCACCCATTTGCTTTCGTGAAATTTTCCCAATATCTGCGAATTTTCGATCTTCGAAAATGAGAAGATCCATTTCTTGAGCAAGCATGCAAAATCGAATCCATTCATCCTGATTCCAATCACTGATAAGGTCAACATGGGTCTTTAATGCAGCAATTGAGGAACCAACGGAATTGAGCAAATCAAACATTTCATTCATCGTGTATTTATCAGCAGCGAGACAAACAAGACTCTTTTTTCGACATGCTACTTCCATGAAGGTTTTTGCCATCGGCAGGGTTGAGGTCTCCCAACGTACTTTCCACGCATCCCTCGCCTCCATGTCTATCTCCAATCATTACTATCAATCATAGTTTGCGGAGAAGACACAAACCGTTTATGCTACTTCAAAGAGGCCGGAACATGACGCGAAGGAGCGGATTGGCCCCACTTCTCGTTGCAATGATGTTGAGCATGACCCTCTCAGGATGCTTTGGAAGCGAAAGTCAAGCGCCTGATAAAACAACAACAGAAACATATCCTGACATTTATGAAAGGCATACACTCGAATGGAATTGGACCGGTTCCTACTCACGAGTGTTAGAAGATGGGCCACATCAATCACTCCCCGTTCAAGAAGTCACCATTGAAGTCGATACATCAGGAACTTGGGAAGGCGGGCCTAATACCGCCGAAGTCCATCTCTCCTACTGGCTTCCATCCAACACCGAGACTGGCGATCAGGTACCAGTTATTGCTGTTGTAAGCCCTTATTTCGATTACGGATCTCCTGGTAGCCAATCATCACCAACCAATGTTGTGAGTGCCGGTCGCGGTGAATTCATTTACGACAATTTTGTACCACATGGGTATGCCTTGGCTCAAGTAGCGGTCTTTGCAACCGAAGAGAGTACAGGCTGCTTCGACTATCGTGGTGATGGTGAAGGGCTTGGCATTCACATGGCAGTTGAATGGCTTGGTACTCAAAACTGGAGTAATGGTCACGTTGCAATCTACGGAAAGTCATACGAAGGTGCAACGGCATGGGAAGCGGCGGCACAAGGTAGCCAATATCTCAAAACTATTGTTCCTATTTCTGGAACAACTGCCTTAGGTCCACTACTGTACAAAAACGGGAGTGCGGAAGCTCGCAGCCAAGTCATGCATTCCAATTATGGGGGGTCTATTCTCGATTATGATGGAGACGATTTAGACAATATGTGTGGAGATGTTGTCGAAGGATTCCTTGCCGGACCAACACGTTACGGCCTCGGAGAAATCGATCCGTACATGGATAATTATTACGATGAGCGAAGCCACATTGACAAAGCGCTCGGTAAGTACAATGGCAGCATTTACTGGGTTCAAGGCTTGCAAGATTGGAATGTCGATCCACACATGGTGTTTGGTGGGCCGCCAGGCGTGAACTGGTATCAAGAATACATCGACAATGGTTACGATGTTGCAGGAATGATAGGGCAGTGGGAACATAATTACCCAGACCAATGGACAAAGCACAACGCCCAAGATTCAGGATATGGGGGCGAAGCAATTCAGAACATGACCCGCTGGGACTGGGGACAAGATTTGTTTGAATGGATGGAGTATTATCTCAAAGGCGTGGGAGAAAAGCCAGCACTTCATGCACAAATTCAACGAAACGATGGCCAGTGGAGAATTGAGGAAACTTGGCCTCCGATGGATGTTGAACACCACCAAATCGATCTCGGCGAATGCACTAACGACGGAGTATTCGTCGGCGGAGGGGCCCCGGTTGTCGGCGGAGGCCAAACACTTACAATTGAATGCCCAGCGATCAGTGAATCGACCAATCTCCACATTGCAGGATTGGCAACAATTCATCTTTCTGCAGTTCCAACGTTCGACGGAGGACAGATATTTGTTGAAATGCAGGATGCTGAGACAGGATTACGACTTGGCCATGCGACAATGGATGTTCGCTATCATGCTGGAGGATATGAGGCACAAACTGTAATCCCCGGCCAAGAGATTACCATGCTCATGGAATTCCAGGCGATTGATGCACTACTGCCCGCAGGGCACGGAATACGATTTGTTCTTAGCGACCAAGGCGAAGACTACCTCGCACCCGCTTGTGGAAATACATGCACAGTACACGTTTTACCATCATTATCGATTGCAGAAATACCCTTTATTGAGCGTTCATCTGAAGAAGTACTAATCACCCCACAATCTGATGATGCGGCGAACAATCAGTGACTACTTTCAACTCATTTACGAATGATTGAACATTTGCTAATCTTCCATACACAAATTCGCGCAAATGTGCAAATACAGCAAAACCGATCCCAGAAAATATTTACAATTGATTATAAAAATTCAAAATAATTATTCATAAGTGGCAAAAAAGAAGAAAAAAAGTGAGCAAATGGTTCATATACCGTCCTCACAGCGACGCATATGATACAAATGAGTGATAAAGCAAAACTTGAGTATATTTGGCTAGATGGATACGAACCTACGCAAAACATGCGAAGCAAGACAATGGTTCGTTCGGATTTTACTGGAACATTGGAAGAATGTCCGATTTGGATGTTTGACGGTTCTTCAACAAAGCAAGCAGATGGCAGCTCCTCGGATTGCCTCCTAAAGCCTGTGAACATTTTCCCTGATCCACAACGCGTCAATGGCTACCTTGTCATGTGCGAGGTAATGAACCCCGATGGAACGCCACACCCAAGCAATGGCCGAGCCACCATCGATGACGATGATGCCGACTTCTGGTTTGGATTTGAGCAAGAATATTTCATTATGGATGTTGATACTCAACTTCCTCTCGGTTTCCCAGTCGGCGGATATCCAGGTCCACAAGGACTCTACTATTGTTCCGTTGGTGGAAAGAATACACATGGACGATCTCTTGTCGAGGAACATGCAGACCTCTGTCTCGAAGCAGGTCTAAACTTTGAAGGAATCAACCAAGAAGTTGCATGTGGTCAATGGGAATTCCAAATTTTTGCTAAGAGCGCAAAGCAAGCAGGTGACGAACTTTGGGTCGCACGTTATATGCTTGATCGTCTAACAGAAAGCTATGGCTATTACATCGAATATCATCCAAAACCAATCAAGGGCGATTGGAACGGTTCAGGTATGCACGCCAACTTCTCCAATGGCGCTATGCGGGACAAGGGCGGTAAGGAATTGTTCGACAGTATCTGTGAAGCATTCGGCCGAAACATCGAGCGACATATGTCGGTTTATGGCGCACATAATGAAGAGCGTTTGACAGGCCTCCACGAGACACAATCTATCGATCAATTCTCATATGGCGTTTCAGACCGTGGAGCATCAATCCGAGTTCCGGCTTCTGTTCCAACCGATGGATGGGTCGGCCGTCTTGAAGACCGACGACCAGCATCCAATGGAGATCCATACAAGATTGGAGCAGTCATCATTGAGACTACGAAGTCTGTTTGCTGAGTTCATCTTCAGACGTTCTGTTTCGGATTCGATATACTCCTGCAGTAATCGCGAGGATGAATCCGATCGTTAGAATGTTCGAAATGATCATCGCAATAGAATTGACAATGATTCCATAGACGAGCCATAGTGATAATGAGACGGTTACGGCTAGAAATGTAGGGAGAGAAATCCCCTCTTCCTTCTCATCGACCCATACGCGACGAATCTGAGGGATCCATGCAAAAATCCCAATAAAGCCCGCGGATAATCCAATCGCCTCAACCCAAAAATCTGCCATTAGCCCCACTCCTCCGGTTTCTTTGATGCAAGAATCCCATCAACATGCATCCAATCAACTTCTTCAGAATTAGTTCGGCCAACTACATGCATCTTTAGTTTAGGCCCCTCCTTGCATTTTATTTCGATGTGTCTTCCACCAGAATCATGCAATTCAATATGGCTGGTTGTTTCTTTGAAGATGGATAAAACACCTCTTGGATGTTTTGATGTTACCATAAGTTCTCCGTTTCGATTAACATCCCACTCCTCAACACCTGAGCCAAGGCCAAGGCCGAGAAGATCACCTTTGAGTTTCAATCCTCCATGCATATGTACCTCGTCCCAGGTTCCAAAACCATCCATTGTTTCATAAAACTCAGCATCGATTTTTTCTCCACCAATCGATTGAATACGGCCGAGAAGTTGGCGTTCATTGACCATTTCAGCAGGAAGGTCCGGCATTTTCTCTGGCCATTCTAATCGCTGATGTGTCATTGCTACAAGGACATGAAAAGTCATATCATTATTTGGATACCTTTTTCGGTGAATCTCTTCTAAAAGTCGAGCCTTTCGAGCGATTCGATGAGCGACAGTAGCATGGCTGTGCGAACCCCCTTTGTTTCTATGCTGAAGGAATTCCCCATCTTCAAAAACTTCGAATCGACCGGACCAGTGTTTTTGTTCAACAACAAGGACGATGTTGCCAGACACGAGAATCAAATCGATTTCACGGCGACCTCCTTCCGGATCTGGAATTCTTACCGATGGATAAACAGACCACTCGTTGTTTTTCCCAGCAGCCCTGCATAGCTTTTCAAGCCGCAATTCAGCATTTTCTCCGGCTTGATGAATTTCATCAGGAGGGAATTGAACCCGCCTTTTTCGCCAGAGCCGCCATCGCTTTCTTAACCCCAAAATATCACCTAAGAAGCGCATCAACGGATGGAACAATGAGAGAGGGGCATTGCTCAGCACCATCCGGTAAGATTGCAACATCATCTTCGGTCGCTTCTCCAGATAGGACTAAAATTCCCATACAATTGGCACGGTTGGCCATTGCAATATCTGTATAGAGCCGATCGCCAACCATTGCACATTCTTCTGGCTGAAGGCCTAATTCCTCAATTTTATGAAGAATCATACCAGGGTTTGGTTTCCCTGAAATGTGGACAGGCTCAACACCGGTTGTTGCTTTGAACAGAGCAAGGAAGGCTCCAACATCAGGAAGCCCTCCATCAGGTGACGGACAAACCATGTCGGGATGAGAAGCCATCAGCGGAACGCCCGCGTGAAGATGAATACTTGCAGTTTCGAGTCGTTCGTATGTCGTTTCTGTATCGTAGCCAAGGACGACGTATTGTGGCTGTGTTGATCGAGTCGTAATTCCTTCACTTTCAAGCATTTGACACATCCCTTCAGTACCAACGCAGTAGGTTTCTGTGATGTTTTGATGCTTGAGCCAAGCGATGCAATCATGTGTTGATAGTAATACATCATCAGCTGTTGCAGGAATTCCCATTTTCTCCAGTTTTTCCACATACTGTTGTACGCTACGAGATGAGTTGTTGGAAAGGAAAAACCGCTTTACACCTTGGTCATCACACCGTTGAAGAAAATCCAAGGCGCCATCGATCAATCTTCCGCCGAGATAAATCGTTCCATCAAGATCAAGAAAAACCGCTTTGATACCCTTTAGTGCAGTCCCCATGATGTCGTCTTAGAACATCAAGGTCTTGAACATGAACCATGGAGAATGCAGATTTTCCTGCGCTTCTTTACTCGCAATCATCTCGGTCATCATTTCTTGTAACTGAGGTTTACGGCTTGCTTTTCCAACAAACCAATTGAGAAGCCACGATTTTCGACTTAGGGATTGCATCCTGTAACTGTTCTTTAGTTCGGCTCCTAATGTTGACCAAACTTCATGTTGGTATTCTTCTGGTGACCGGCCCTCAACTATGTGTCTCGCTGCGATTTCACCAGTAACAAGAGCATTTCCGACCCCTTCTCCAGAGAATGGATCGATAAGACTCGCTGCATCTCCGACAAGCCAAGCACCGTTCATCGCCATTCTTCGAGGCTGTAATTTCTGTTTTTTCCGTGGCGATCCGAATGGAAGTTGCCAACCCTTAGCACTACCTTTCACCATAGTTGCATTAGCAAAGCGTTCCTTGAATTGAGGGTGGTTCGCGATAATGTCCGATTGAAGCGCTTTCAATTTCTTTGATTGTTTGTCCATTAAATGCATGACCATCCCACACCCAACATTGACTCGTCCTTCGCCAATAGGGAAGATCCAAAAATAACCAGGAATAATCGTATCAACAAAATGAATTTCGATATCACCAATGTTCCCTTCACAACCTACTACACCATCCCAGTATTCCCGATAGCCTCCACAGTAGTGCTTTCTGTTAACCATTATTTCTTGATAGGTGTCGACGACGAGCGATGTTGCAACAGGACAAAGATAGCCCCCCGCTCCAACGATTGCCGGAGCATGGAATTCCATCACATCTCCCTTTCTACCGCCGATAGTTAGTCGAACGCCAGTTGCCTCTCGCTTCGAACCAGAACCTTCTCCAGGGTCATTGCCATTATTGTACAACACATCTTTCACCGAAGCGCCTTGAACTACAGATCCGCCCTTTTCACGAACAAGCTCTTGCACCCGATCAAATAACAAATGATCAAATTGTTGACGAGGTAATGCGTAACCTGCTTCAAGTCTGGCAACATCTTCTTCTGGAAGTGGAACGCGAACCTCTTTCCCATTCGGACTTGAAAACAAAATTCCATTGACACGGAAATGCGGTGTGCTTTCGAGCGTTTCCTTAACGCCGAGGGCTCTGACGTGAGACAACGATTTACCGCCCACAGCATCACCACAAATTTTGTCGCGCGGCCAGACGCCTTTCTCGATCAATAAGACCTTCTTACCAGCCATTGAAAGGTAACCTGCGGCAGAGCATCCACCAGGCCCACCGCCTACGACAATGGCATCGAATGTTGACCCTGTCTCGGGAACATCCCCCGTCTCAATAGGTCCCTCCCATGACGCCATGGTTCAACCACTTATCGACGCTCTTTGAGTCTTCTTGAACGACCATCATCACTATGCACTATGAACGGAAGAGACAACACATGGAGGCATCAATGCGTCGCAAGGCAACTTGGGGCCTTCTCGCTGTTACGGTTGCTTGGGGTGCAACTTTCATTTGGATGAAGCAAGCAATGGACGCGATTCAACCGGAAATAGAAACATATGGTCGAACCCCTGTTGTGGCCGCACTTGTTGGCGGGCGATTTCTAATCGCATTTATCGCGCTTTTCATCATATCAAAAGAGGCGAGAACAGCATTGTTCAATCTAGAATTATGGAAAGGAGGGTTAATTCTCGGCGCAATTCTTCTTGCCGGTTTCATTACACAAATGATCGGCCTTGATTCAATCACGCCTTCGACATCAGCCTTTTTGACATCTCTTTATGTTGTATTTACAGCTCTCATTACCACGAAAATAACCGGGCAACGGGTAACTCGAACAATGATTCTTGGCGTTGCCCTTGCAACCTTTGGTGCAGGATTCATCGAAGGCCCCCCGCATTTATCATGGGGGTGGGGAGAGATACTCACCGTTATCTGTGCCGTCTTCTTCGCGCTTCACATCATTTACACTCAACAAATTACGCAACGTATGAGTCCAGTTGGCGTAACTAGCACATCATTTCTAGTTGTTACAATTGGTAGTTTGGTTGTAGCATTTTTGAGTGGCGGTAAATCAACATTCGATGCATTATCGGTTGTAAACAACGAAGGGGTAATAATTCCATTATTGTGTTTAGGATTGATTGGATCATTATTCGCTCTTCTTCTACTAAATTCACTTCAACGATTTCTTCATCCCGTTCAAGCAGCAATCATTTATGCTTTGGAACCGGTTTGGGCAACGATCTTTGCTCTTGGCCTTGATATGACTCAATGGACCGGTTGGATTGCCGTAGGCGGAGGCGCTTTGCTGGTTGGCAACCTTATGGTTGAATTACGGCAAACAACTGCAATTGAGGAAGAATAGCCCATCAAAAAATAGCACATCGTTCAAGTCCTGTCTGTTATGAGGAAATGTTGGGCGAGCCTATGTCAAGTAACAAGAATCACCGCGAGGCGACTAAAAACGTACATGCGGGAACCAATCATATTGGAGATTCTGTGAATACCCCAATTTTCCTTTCTTCTACCTACAAATTGACCGAGGAGCGTTATGCTGGATGGGCGGCAGGTGCTCAACACACCCTTCTCTATTCCCGACTTTCATCAGTAAACTCTGATGCAGTAGCTCAGAAAATATGCGCAATGGAAGGAGGAGAAGATGCTGAAACTTTTGCAAGCGGCATGGCGGCAATCTCGACGACATTGATGATGCTTCTCAATCAAGGCGACCACATAGTTGCATCAGCGGACGTCTATGGAGGCACATACGGTCTCATGACCGAAGAATTTCCCCGTCTTGGAATCGAAACCACGATGGCAGATATTCGCGACCCATCATCATATGAAGCAGCCATCCAAGATAATACTAAGATCCTCTACATCGAGACCATTACAAATCCAAATCTCAAAGTTTGTGATATTCCGGCAATGGCCGAAGTTGCAAAGCGACACAACCTTTTGGTTATTGTTGACAATACATTTGCCTCTCCATGGGCCTGTCAGCCGTTGAGCATGGGCGCTGATCTAGTAATTCATTCAACAACCAAATTCCTTGGAGGGCATTCAGACCTTCTCGGCGGTGCAGTTGTTGGATCAAAGGAACTAATCGCTCAAATCTTTAGAGGGCGTGTCCATTTTGGAGGATCACCCGATCCTCATAATTGCTACATGTTAGAGCGTGGAATGCGAACTCTCCATGCTAGAATGCCGCTTATTACCTCAAATTCAGCCGACCTTGCACGCCGCCTTCAAAAACATCAAAATGTGGTTCGAGTTCAGCACATCACACTCCCTTCTCATTCCGATTATGAGGTTGCACAACGCGTTGTTCCAAAGGGTTGTGGAATGCTTGGAATTGTTGTTGCTGGCGGCGATGAAGGTGCTATGGAATTCATGTCCAAATTGAAACTGTTTTACGAAGCAACTTCACTTGGAGGCGTTGAATCTTTAATCGAAGTACCAGCCACTTCAAGCCACATGGCTATGCCGGTCGAGGTTAGAATTGCAGCTGGAATCGAGCCGGGCTATGTCCGAATTAGTGTCGGTATAGAAGATGTGGAAGATCTGTGGGATGATCTAAATCAAGCATTGGGCTGATCAGGAAGCGGCTCTTGCTGACCAGTGGATGTATGAAGTGCATGAAGCGCATCAACAAATTCCGAATTATCATTCTGTTCTGACTGCAGAAGTTCCTTTCCGGCTTCGAGCAATGTTTTGGTCGATTCCATCCACGCTCCTCCTCGGTCGCGAGCAAGCGACTCGAAATGCCACTCTTGGCCAGTTGCACGGTTGGCTGCACGCAACCATGCCCAACCTGCTGCAGCACTATCGATGTCATCATGACGCGCTGTCGCTTGACGTTCTGCAATGCCTGGGCCCTCTAATAATCCAGTGAGAATGAGGTCGTGAATGGCCCCCACTGCTCCGGGTAGAACACCAACACGGTATGGGAATTTTGCTTTCTGTTGTGCCTTTTTACGAGACGAATCCAAACCTTTGAGGAATGTTTTGAGCGGTTTAGGTTTCTTGAGTTGTTGCTCCCAAATGATTTGCGCCTCATCTCCTTGAATCCCAATTGATTCCAATCCGGCCAAACCAAAATCTTCCCACAACGCGTTGACTGCATCGGTAAGGCTGGCCCCCTCCATAACCTCGACGAGACTTCCTTCGCGTTCTTGTCGACCGCCTCTTGCATCGATTCGAATACCTTCCTCGGCCTGATTCATTGCTTCAAGGAACACGCCTGCAGCAAGCAATTTTTCATCTTCCGTACCAGCCATATCCTCAAGTGAAATCAGGATTTGATCGATGGAATCTCCACGACTCCACGATAATCCAATAAGCAAGCCAAAATCAAGAGAATCAAGGACTGAGCGCTGACAAGCCCGGGGTAGATTCCCTTCAGGAATCGTTAATCCATGCCACCCCGACATAAGCTTCTCAAGATTTTCCTGAGTACCTTGTGGAAGATCTTCTTCCGGATTCCAGCCACTTGGAATCCACATCGCATCAATATCGACAATCGAGGTAAGTAATGGAGGTAGTACTGAAAGAGCGAGATGGTGTACAAATGCGCTTTGCTTTTCTTTGGTTGCTTTTAGAGATTGCAAATCAATCCCGACAATTGGCCCATGTTTGAACATCAATCTAACCCATCCTTGGGTTGAAGGAATACTGTTGAGAACATCACTTGCTTCAATATCACCTGCAACATAAACATCGACCCCCTCGATGTTTTCATGCTGAAAATCAAACCGAGATCGATCAAGTACATCTTCTAACCATCCCTCTGGAGGAATTGGATTTGGACCAGTGCAGACAAACCCTTTGTCCCATGAGAAAAAGTACATTCCCTTTCGAGCGTGTTCTTCCCAAGGTAACATTCGCAATGTAAGGTTTTGATGATTTTGTAAACCTGCGAGATAACCTTGCTTGCCATCTCCACGCCGGATGAAAGAACCGGAACCAAAGTTTGGTGACTTGAAATTACCAACGAGTGAGATTTCATCATCATGCGCAGCATGTAATGACCCTGCAAGTGCCTTCCCTACCGGGTCTCCACGTTTTGCAAGCATCCGCTTCGAGAGCCATTTAAGGTCATTCTTTTTTGCGACAATCTTCTTCAAATCCTGAAGCGTTTTGGTAACAGGATCACGTCGACCCCAACTCAGCCGCCCCCTCCATGTCATCTTAGGAAGATAGGCATCGGGGTCCTCAAGCAGTTGACTTAATTGACGACCAAGGCGCTTCGCTGTTGCATCATTGGCATGTTTTGTCCCACGCATTCGCATCCTCTGTTTTTGGCCAGGGAAGGATACTTGCGCAGGTCGTGCCATAAGTCCGTCAAACCAATCCAAACGGGCGCCTCGCTTGAGGCCTTCCCCCTGAATATGTCTATGGTGCGGGAGCATGTGCTCACATCATGGCGGTTGTGACACTACTCGGAATCGCCCAAGATGGGGGTCGCCCTCAGCCCGGCTGTACGAGGCAATGCTGTCAGGGACTCACTGAGGAGGATTACAGAAGTCCTGTCTCACTAGGCATCCAAACAAGTGGCGGCAAAACACTCCTAGTTGAAGCCACTCGAGACCTTGGCCGACAACTTCGGATGATAAACAATCCCAGCATCGATCATTTGTTCATTACACATGCTCATCTTGGACACGTGGACGGACTTGGCTTGTTTGGTCGGGAAACAATGTCAGCTAGGAATATCCAACTTCATTGCAGCCCATCGATGCGAGCACTGGTTGAAAGTACGCCTGCATGGAATCAATTATTGCAACAAAACGTGCTTGAGTTTAGTGAGTTTCCACGAGTTGAAATCGATGATGTTATCGTAGAATTCATCCAAGTTCCACACCGAGCAGAACTCTCAGATATGCATGCAACAATCATCCGAGGAGCAGAGAAATCACTGCTTTTCTTACCTGATCATGATTCTTGGAGCGATACACTTGAAGCGCACGAGTGTGAATCCATTCGAGCCTTTCTTCAGAAATTCAAAATTGACATTGCTCTTATCGATGGAACATTTTGGTCCGGAGGAGAGCTCAAAGGACGAGATATGAGCGTTGTTCCGCATCCAACAGTCAAAGAATCACTTAAGCGTCTTGGGCTACGAGTTGCATCAGATCCATCCATTCTCTTTATTCATCTCAACCATACAAATCCCTTGTACAATACTGCCTCATCAGAATACGATCAACTTAACAAATCAGGCTGGATGATCGGTGAAGAAGGACAACGATTCACGATTTGATTTCTGTGAGAGTATATTCGAGTGAAACAAGGGAAATGGTCCAATCAACCGATTCATCAGAATCTCCGTTTTGACAAATCGGCGAGCCACCACTATTGACAACCACATCAATAGTGAAATCGTAGTTTCCGATACCAGAATCTCCTCCATCAAGTGAGGCTGTAATCGAAGAAGCAGAGCCGTTTGTTGTGTTTCCGATAAGGTCGGATTCAATCCAGTATTCGATAGATTCTAGATTTTGTTGGGTCCCGGAATTTGCAACAATCAAGTCTCCGATACCGCCGCTATAAGCAACTTCATCATCCTCCGTATTCGCCAAAAAGTTGCACGGTTGTTCATTATCAACGTGGCTTGTTGTTATCTGGAATCCAACGATGTTCAATCCAGAGAGTTCCACTGCATCAGAGGATGCAGTAATCTGAGTAGAATCACTAATTAGTTCAGTTCCCGAACCGATTTCGAGGAGGCTGTAATTCCCATCAATCTGATACATTGCAACTTTGTTTGCATTCAAATCATCATCCGAATCTGGACCATATGCCGCATAAGCACCTTCTGCTACAGCAACGAAACAGAGGGCAATGACGCCCACTGTTGCAAATTGCCGGCGACTATCCTGTGAAATCTCAAACCGACCGAACGGATTAGAAGCAGAATCATCTCTAATGGCACACATGATTACGTGAGCGGCGAAGGCGGCACCGATACCCGGGACGGACGGGAAGACATCTTCTCCCAGTCCAAGCAACGTCCAAACGATAACTCCAGTGAATGCAGAAATCATCATGGCGATGGAATGGAAAGAATCGGGTTTGTACCCCATCCATCGAATGATGAGGAGAGGTACGAAGATACCTCCAAGCCCGTACACTGCAAGAACAACGAGGGCGAAGACAGAATCACCACCTGGAACGTAAAGTCCTCCAATGGAAATCATTGTAGCTGCAGCAGCGACATACAATGTGACCTTCTTGGTCGTCTTGTGATTCTCTCGCCACTCTGGCTTGATGTCATCGGTGATCGCAGCAGTACAAGCTAGAACTTGACTGTCAGCGGTCGACATTGTCGCAGCAAAGATGGAAGCGAGAATCATTCCAACGCCGAGTGCTGGAAGCGTATCCATAGCGAGCGCAGGAAGCCCGAGTTCAGCATCGAAATTACCATCTGTAAACAAAACCCGACTAGCGAGTCCAACGACAAACATCAATCCGATGAAAGGCGTTTGCCAAACGAAGAACCAGATCAT
>DAKS01000061.1:49179-52542 GCA_002499195.1 Euryarchaeota archaeon UBA443 | reverse complement strand
GCAACACCCAAACCCCCTAAGAAGAATGCAAGCAAGTACAGTGATATTCCCAATGAAATATCGGTTGGAAGGAAATTGACAAGTGTTGCACCTTGCGACTCCAATTGATCGTGCATTCCGGAGAATCCTCCAACGTTGCCAAGCGCAACCCAGCACAGAATTACAGAGCCAACAATCATGACGCAGGATTGAGCAGCATCGGTCCAAATCGAAGCACGAATACCTCCAGCGTAGCAGTAAGCCACGACAAGAACAAACCCAATCAGAATACCAACCAATTCAGGCCACCCTAGCATAACGAAGAGTGCCTTTCCTCCAGCGGTGAGTTGGGCTGCTGCATAAATCGATAGGAAAAATACTGAGAGGACCGCTGCTAATTTTGCTTCAGGCGCTCCAGCCTTTTCAGCAACCAATGAAGAAAGAGAGCGAAGGCCACGTTCATTTCCTTCCTTCTGGATGAATTTGTACAACCAAGCCCATGCAACCAATTGCCCAATCGTTGAGATTACACCGATCCAGATGGCTGAATATCCCATCAGATAGATGAATCCAATAAAACCGATGAACATGTAGCCAGAATTCCATGTGCTCACAGCAGAAAGTGCTGCTAGGGCAGGATGCATTCCTCTACCCGCGACAAGATAGTCGTCGGTCGTGTCTTGTTTGACGCGCATACTTGCCAGACCGACTCCTGCAAAGAAGCCGAGGAATAACAAGAACGAGAGAAGAATGCCGACATCCATAGTTTCAACTCCATCGCTGGACGGCTTCTTGCTCCATCTCCGACATGTTGGCTAAGAAGACCATGCAATTCAATCTCCCGCCTGTAATCGTTCCAAGATTACTGATCGTTGTTGTTTTCATGAACGCGTCATTCGTACCAAGATCGCTGCAAAGGACACACATAGAGTCAAACAGTGATGCTGCTTGTTGTTTCAATGCATCATCAACTTCAGAAACGAGTATTTTTCCAGCCATTTTCTCAATACTTGCAAATGCATCTTTAGGTTGCATAGGCCGTTGATCACCAGTTCCCGCGCCAGTAGGATCGAGATCAAACAACACCAAGGTATGCAATCCCTGCATCTGGTTTCGTAGCATAACTTCCAATGGAGAGGTGACAATCCAATCACCATAAGGATAGGTAAGGGTCGTTGAGCGTCCAAATTTATAGTCAGATAATCCGGTTGAACCAGGAACAAGTGTTGTTACTGAGATTCCATGAATCACTCGAACAGGAAGGCCTGCCTTTTCAGCACGCAGTTGAAAATCAATGTGCGTAGTTGCCTGCATAGGGTCTCCAACAACCAGAATTGCAATCGATTGAGATTGAGCCTGTTCGAAAAGCTCCTCAGGGCGTTCAACAGCGGGTCGCATGATGCGTTCAATCGGGCCAATCAACGCTTCCAGTTTTTCCAATTCTTTTTCAGGCCATAATGCAGTATAAGCTTCGTAAAGCCGGACGTCAGCATTTTTGGCGACTTCGACGGCCTCAATTGTCATGGACTCGACCCTTCCGGGACCTATTCCAATGAGGGAAAAGCCAGTTTCGTTGCCGTTTTCCATCCTCAAACCTCATACTTGCGATGGTCATCCGAGGTCCATGCGTCATTTGAGGGTGCCGAGTGCTCAGACGGCGCATTGGATTGAGCACTGCAAATCAAGAGGATGGTATCAAACAGGACATCGCGTGCAAACTATTGAGCACGATACGGCAATTCCCCTAAACGATATCGCTCCAGATGCAGAAGATCCTACATGGAAAGGAAATACGATAATCGAAATTGAGGCGACAGAAAAGAAGGCTCGGTATTATTGGGAACATTTACCAAATGAAATTCGCGATACTTTCGACGATGAATTCCCTCAAGCGTTCGAAATACAAGGGGACGTCTTACTGGTAAAGATTCCAAGTGAGATAACTGGAATTGAAGAGGATATAGCCCATGCCATGTTACAACAATTCCCGGCCGTACGCGTCGTATGCCATGATGAAGGGGTCGAAGGGGAATTTAGAATTCGAAATTTACGTATCCTCAAGTCAAGGAGTAATGATTCTTCAACCGAAACAATATATCGAGAACATGGACATGAATTCATCATTGATCCAGCCGCGGCTTACTTTTCAGTTCGCTTGAGCACTCAGCGAATGAAAACTCTTGAAGCTATAACATCGTTCAGGAAAATGAAAAATCGAACACTCACAATCGTTGATCCATACGCAGGCGTTGGGCCCTCAATGGCGCTTCTTTATACGAATCACAAACTTATTTCTAAGGCTTATGTAAACGATATGAATCCCAAAGCGATTCCGTTATTGGAACGTAATATGGAAAGTTTTCACAAAAAGCGAAAGCAGGAGGGAACCTATGCTATCGATTGCATTGATGCGAGAGAACTTGTTCGAACGAAGCCAGATATGATTGGTTGTGCGGATGTACTTCTGGTCAATTTACCACACGATGGTATTGGACATTTATCGGAGTTACTGCCACTTTTATCCGACGAATCTTCGTTGGTTTGTGGTTGGTCCATTCAGGAAAAGCAAGCCGATATATTGAGCCAATTACAATCAGCGATCGGAACAACTGATAGGGCGATGTCCGAGCACAAGGTTGAGGAAGTCAAAGGGTTCTCAACTGCAAAAGCAATGTTTCGATATGAACTGGTTCTCACAAAGAAAAACAAGCGCTGATTTCATGAACATCAAATGATTGGGACGTTCATGCGCAACATCGTCCAATGTCAATGCGGGGCCAGTATCGACATCGCGGGAGCAACTCCACGAATTGATGGTATCAAGGTATTGTGCAGAGTATGCGGCACGGTCACGATTCATCAGAGAGAAGAGTGAGGCGCCCGCTCCGGGAATTGAACCCGGGTCGCAGGAATGACAATCCTGCATGATAACCTCTACACCAAGCGGGCCGTATGCATCCTGCCGTGACGGAACCGCTATTTAAGCCGCGAGGTATGGCGTAGTCAGGGACGGCCATGGCGACAAAGAAAACCTCCGCGGAAGAAGCGCGAGAACAAGCAGAGGAAGCCGCTTTGGGCTCAATGCTAGATGGTGCATTTGGTGCCATGGATGGGATTGAAACAACGCCTCCAGCTTCCGGGCCGACGGGACCTCCAGAACCATCAGGTCCAACGGGCCCCCCGCCCGGTCCACCTTCAGGCCCCCCAAGTGGCCCACCATCTGGTCCTCCTTCAGGCCCCCCAAGTGGCCCACCATCTGGCCCTCCTTCAGGCCCTCCAACATCAGAATCCCCTACTGAAGAAGTCGAATCTGTAGAAGAATCGGAACCAGAGCCCGAACAACCAGATCAATCTGAAACTACTACCGAAGAACCCGTAGAAGAA
>DAKS01000061.1:18347-48847 GCA_002499195.1 Euryarchaeota archaeon UBA443 | reverse complement strand
TAGAAGAACCCGCAGAGGAGCCCACAGAGGAGCCCAAGGCCGAAGAGGAAGCACCTGAAGCGCCCGCTGAAGAAACTCCAGACGAGGACGAAAATTCTGAGGCAGAATCTCCTGCTGAAACCGAACAGGCTGAATCGGCTGCAGAGGATTCTGATTCCGAAGCAGTTGATGAGCCCGCCGAAGAAGCTTCAGAACCAACTCCTGAGGATGAACCCGCCGAGGAACCTGCTGCTGAAGAAATACCAGTAGATGTCGACAGAGAGATGGAAATTGCTCGATTAACCGCAGAAATTGAACGCCTCCGCGGAAGCCTTGTTGGTGCTGCCGAAGTCATCGAAGAGATCGAAGAAACACCCATGCCTCCGATCGTTCTTGATGACATTGTTGTACCACCTCATATCGTAGCAGACTTTGCTCGAATGGGACGCCAACTCAGCCGTGAAGCATTGGTGAAAGGTACGATGGGAGCGATTTCAATGCTCCATCCAGATGAACCAGGGCTGATGGTTAGCACACGCCATTCAACAATGCTTTCCCGTCTCGACGAGCGAGGTATTGTTGGTGGACGCCTCGGAGGAAACCCGCCCCGAGGCTCGATATCTGATTGGAAGGTTCACGAAGTCCTTCTCGCCTCAGTCGCTCTGGTGACTGGAGGCCCTGCTGCCTGTATTCATATGCAAGGGCCATACACAACGGCCGCGAGTTGTGAGAAGGATTTGATATTGGTACAACCGATCGACATTATCGGAAAAGAGCACATTGGAAAGGTTGTCATCGTCGATTTAGATGATGATGAACAAGAGGAATTTCTTCGTCAAGTAGCAGAAGCTTTGCAACAAGGCGGAATGCGTTGTGTCGTTGTGCGCGGCCATGGAGCATATGCAGTCGGAGCCAACCTCGATCAAGCGATGGCCAATGCCGCAATGCTCGAACATTCGATGCAGATTCTCTTACTTGCCCGA
The DNA here is from genome assembly GCA_002499195.1 of Euryarchaeota archaeon UBA443. Classification (GTDB taxonomy): domain Archaea; phylum Thermoplasmatota; class Poseidoniia; order Poseidoniales; family Poseidoniaceae; genus MGIIa-L2. Next base: position 47,885 of record DAKS01000061.1, on the reverse strand, counting down.
CAAGCAGATCTAAAGATTTAGACATCGCGTGCCTGTCGACAGACTTCGACGAAATTTTCGAACATTTCCTTCCCAAATTCTGAGTCGTTCACTTCAGGATGGAACTGTAATCCAAATCTATCACCAGTTTCATTTTCCATGCCTTGAACCTTACAGGATGGGCTACTAGCAGTAATGAAAAAACCATCAGGGACGACATGCACTTCATCGTTGTGTGACTCCCAAACAGTTTGTGTTTCAGAGGTTCCTGCAAAGATCTTCCCGCCTCCGTCATGGAGTTGGATTTCCATTGCACCAAATTCAGGTATTGGTGATTCTCGAGCATCACCTCCATAGAAGCGAGCCATGAATTGATGCCCCGCACAGATTCCAAGAATAGGAATTTCAAGTTTCAAAAATTCTGCACAATTCCCCAATTCTCCAGATAGACCAATTCGCGCCGCACCTCCAGACAAAATCAAACCATCTAGATCACGAAGTTGTTCTGCTGGCGTATCATTCGGAATGATTTGAGTGTCGACTTTAAGATACTTCAACATCCTCCATTCCCGATGAGTCCATTGCCCGCCATTGTCAACAACGTCAATGACAAGTGGTGCATCTTCGCCCATGGAATCCTTTGTTCCGAGAACATCCTTGAACATGCCGAATTTGACGCGTTCATATACTCTGGAGATTCAGAGATTGCGAGGAAGAACAATGTCGGATAAGAAATTCACAGTTCACGTAGCCCGAGAAGAAGGTCACGAGCAAGAGCTCATGACCCGAGAAGACATCGTTGAGATGGTGTCAACAAACGAAAATACCTGGGTCTTTGTTGATTCACAAATGGTCAGTGTCGAAGAACTCGAAAACATCGAGTTGAACGACTCTACCGAGATTCGAATCAACCCTGGAATGGTCGGTGGTGCAGAAACCTTCACCGTTCTCGTTGCAAGTGAGAAAGGCGACCAAGCCATGACTATGACCAAGCAAGAACTTGCCAACGAGTTGGCAAGTAACCAAGGAAACTGGCTCTTTGTTGATGGCCAGATGGTCGATGCAGCCACCATTGCAAACACCGAACTCAACCAAGACAACGTCTTGCGATTGGTTCCATCTATTGTTGGTGGATCAGAAACCTTCACCGTTCAGGTTACAGATTCAACAGGCCACTCGGTCTGCGAAATGACCAAGGAAGAAATCGTATCAAGTGCAAAGGAATCCAACAATTGGGTTTTCGTTGATGGCCAGATGGTTGCTGCGAGCGCCATCGCAGAGACGGACCTTGCACAGGCAGCCGAGATCCGCATGACACGACCACTCGTAGGTGGCCTGTGAGCCGGGTAATACGACGGACAGGTTCAAAACCAATGGGTCGGTCGGTTTGGCTATGTCGGAACTTGTAGACTACAAGTGCGCACTTTGCGGAACCCATGAAAGCTTTGATCGTGAGCGAAACGGAATTCATTGCGGCCACTGTGGTAGCAAGATATTCTTGAAGCTCCGTAGAAGTAGTGGAGACCGAAAGAAGAAGACACTCAAAGCAGAGTGAACTCACACAAATGGTCAAAGACCCTTGTCGTTGAATGATACTCATGGCGAGTTGGCTTGAGACGTATCCTCCGCGCCGTTTTTCAGAATTAGCGCTCGATGATTCGACGATCGAAACCATCGAACGAGTTGCACTTCAAGCGAACCCTCCACATTTACTCATTTCGGGCCCACCAGGCTCAGGAAAGACAGCAGCATGGCACCTAATCGTAAGACAAGTTCTCGGACCATCTTGGCGATCAACTACACACGTATTGCAAGCCAAGGATTTAGCCAAAACAGCAGGTGCAATGGCGGCATTTGAAGCATTTTTGCGCCCGGGTGGTAAAGACTCGAGCGACACACTTGCAAGCCGAACATCTCTCGACGCATTCGATTCCACGTTCTCTCAAATTTCGGCCGATGATGTAGCTCCTGCAGGTCACGAATCTCAACGAGGTAGCCAAAACGATGTTCACATCTCACGAATTATCATCATTGAAGATGCTGACTACCTTGGACACAAACGCCAACCACTCCTTCGCCGAATGATGGAAGCGACAAGCCAAACATCTCGCTTTATTTTCACGTCTCAAACCCCTTCTCGATTGATCGATGCACTTCGAAGTCGAACTCAGCACATACGCTTCACGGGCGTTTCCAAGAAACAGATAGAATCTAGATTATCAGAACTTTGTGCGGCCGAAGGCGTAGAACCCGTTCGAGGAATTCTCGGCGATATTGCTCACATTTCGGAAGGCAACCTCCGCAAAGCCATCTTTACAACCGAAGTTCTCGCTTTACGCCAATTGCTTGGAGAACGAGGAAATTTGCATCGTCTTCTCACGATGATTTCAACGAACGAGGTACAACGAATGATCGAGGCCGCATTACGCGGGCAGGTTGTCGAATGGCGTTGGGAGAAAGACGGTTACAAGAATACAAGGAAACTGAAAGGTGCATTGGGCATCTATGATGAGATAATTTCCCAACAAAGTCTCGAGGCCGATGATGTGGTTCAACAGGTGCACCAAGTCCTCACAGGTGGGCGCCTTAACCTTCCGGAGGACCAACTAACCATCGCTCTCGGTGCACTATCGGATTGTGATGTTCGCCTTCGGCGATCATCCCAGGGACGCATTCAAGTTGAGCAAATGTTGCATGAATTTGCAGCAATACAACAACAGTAACCTCCATCATAGGGGGCGTTTTGGCAACGCTGGGCGTGTAGCACAGCTGGATAATGCATCGGCCTCCTAAGCCGAAGATCGCGGGTTCGAATCCTGCCACGCCCGCCAAATTCATTCTATTTCTTATGAAAACAGCGAAGGAGACATATGTGAGCTGCACATAGTCGACTTGAGTGAGATGGAGCCAGAAGAAGAATCCATTATCGCTCGTACGAGGCGAACTATCAAATCTTTACCCGATCCTTATGGTCATGGCTTTGTTAGAAATGAAGATCCACTCGAGCGAACCCGAGAGGCGTGGGAAAAGAGCGAACGATTCCGCATGAAAAGTGGCCAGATTGCGAACAATTCGTTCTTTCTGGCTTTTCGAAACGTGGTCGGACTGGGCATGGCAATCACCGCCGTACTTCTGGTTGTAGATCCCTCCATTCTTCCATATGCTTCGCCATTGTTCATACTAGCCGTTTGGTTGATTCCAGTCCTTGCCGCTTTCGCACCCCCTATCGCTGGTAGTGAAGCCACATGGTCGGCGGTTGAAGCGAAAATATCGTTACGTGAGCAGGGCGGATTTGGTGACGGAAAACGCCACACATTGAGGGCACAACCTGGTATGGATCGAGTTCTTGAAGGCCTTCGAGATGGCCGAAGGCAGAACAATATCAGTGCATTTCTTGCAACAACATCTCTCACTTTACTTTGCTTGTCGATGCTCATCACCCCCCGCTCAATAGCTTGGAATCTGTTGTTACTCATCTCGATGACAACTGGAATAGGGCTGAGCATACACTCTATTCTAACAACATATTACATTCGTTTACAGGCCGACTCAATGCCTCTTCTGATCCATTATGCACCAACCCATCACCCAACACAACTAGGCTCCCCTCTCGGACAATTACTGCAATCGCACCTTGATCCGGATTCACAAATTGAATGGTTGGAATGGGAGCAACGCTTCCATGATGCTATTATTCCTGGAACAGATCCAATCCAAGCAAGGGAACGTCTATTGTTTCTTTTACATCTTAATGCGAATGGAATCGTCAGTGAGGAAACAGTATTCGATTCACTCCGGGATTTCATGTCACCCGATGCGATTGAACGATCACTTCTTTCGGAGGAGGAATTCTTCAATTGGAGAACACTTCAACGAGCACTCGAACACGCCCGAGCATGGCAACCAGGAGCATTCCGTCTTTTTGAACGCCTGCAGAATGATTTTCTTTCGGGGGCGCCTGAGATCCTTCTTTCTCCGTGGCGAATGGATATCTCACTCGATTCCACTTGCTATGATGGCTCAGGGAATCTCTTTATTGCACTCAACAACCAAACATTCGATGCAACCCACGTACGTGTGGAGGTTCAGGTCCCTGGAGGAGAGCCCCAATCCATCGATCATAGATTTGAATTGGCGCCATGTCCCCCGCCACTCAAGGCGATTGAACTTACCAAAGCCTCGGAAGATGACGTACTAAGTTGGCTCCCGCGATATCTCGAACGAACGGTCGTGCTTTGGATTAGCGTTGCATGGGATAGGGACTTCAAAGGAGATGCACAGGTCCAAGTCACTCTCCGTGATGATGACGGACTTGTCCTTGGCTCCCGAATTGTTCGAACGAATGTGCTTCCTAAGAAAAGCCGTCAAAGGATTGAACGCATACGCCAATTATTACGCGTCCGCCGCTTTTCTGAACTTGAATTACCAACTTCAACGAGTTGAATTTTTGTAACCGAACAAGCGCTTTGCTTATGGCGGGGTTTTGCCTCGGTGATAATACCGGGGTGATGGTATGGAAGCATGGGATGTCGTGATTCTAGGAGATGGTCCTGCAGCGTTATCTGCTGCTGCTCAAGCATCAAAGGATGGTGCAAGCGTTCTCATGATGAGTTCAACAGGGCTTGGCGATGCGGGAATGGATGCCATGGATGGCATTGCATGCCACATCCAAGAAGAGAGTAACCGTGGCCACCGCGAAGACACAATCAAAATGGGAGCATTTCTTTGTGACCAAGACATTGTCGCTGCTCATACAACAAAGGCCCTTAGAATCATTGATCTCCTTGAGCGAAGAGGCGTTAATTTCCGTCGCGATGCTAAAGGAATAGTCAAAGGTCATTATGCATCTGGACATTCGAAACCACGGCTTTGCAATGCAGGCGATGCTACGACACGAGAAGTTCAACAGGTACTGGAGGAACAATGCATGAAACACGGAGTGACTCGGCGAGGTGATCAAGTGCCACTTGAATTGGTTCATACCGATTACTCAATCAATGGACTGATTGCTATCGACATGCTCAATGGCCGAATTCTTTCCATTCAATGCAAAGCACTAATCATCGCAGACGGAGGATTTGAAGGAGCTTTCAGTAATGGTTCTACTTCTCTAGGAATGGATTTGGCATACCGTGCTGGAGCCCCATTACGAAACATGGAGTTTATTGCTGAAGCACCGCTTGGAGTTGTTGGAACCAATTTGGTCATTCCTCAATCAATACTTTCTGACGGAGCAACACTTCACACGCCTACAGGCACTGCACTGGAAACCATTGCAAGTACGCCAACATCCGAAATTTGTTCCAAAATGCATGAAGCGGGTACAACAGTACTCGATGCACGAAATCTCGGCGAGCACGCGGATTGGTGGTCGGTTTTGTTTGATAATATCAAGCAACGAACAGGCATCGATATGCATCGTCAGACGGTTGAAGTTTACCCGATCCCAAATCATACAATTGGCGGCCTCCCAACGGATGAACGTGGACGTGTTGTCCTCCAATCATGGGCGCGTTGGTTCACCGGTCTTTACGCTGCAGGAACCGCTTCTTCGAGTGGCCTTCATGGCGCAGACGTCCTAGAAGGAAACCGTCTGCTCGAAGCACTTGCAGTTGGGGAAGCGGCTGGCACTCATGCTGCCGAATGGATTCAGAAGCGAAAGTTTACCGCAGCGACAAAACTTGAGGATGCACACGGTTTAGTGGAAGCAGAATTGAGCATGCTTGGAGGCGAATCCGAAGAACACGTTCAACGCCTGAATCCGATTCTCACACGATTGAAGGAAGTCCTCATAGCATTAAACACGCCTGCAAGCGCTGCAGATGATTATGATGATGCAGCGGAGGCACTCGAACAACTTTCAGTCAAGGCAGAGCAACTCTATTGTGATCAAACCTCGCTCATTGCAAATCAGAACCTGTTGGAAATTCTTCGCATACAAGCAGCCATTCGCATGGCCCAAGCATACGTAAAATCTGCTTCGCTTCGAATAGAATCTCGAGGCCTCCATCAGCGATCTGATTATCCTGAATCCAACGATGAGCAACTCCATCATAATCTCGTATTTTCTGATGGAACTCATGGCACCTTGGCATTGCGTAAGGGCCCTTCTGGAAACTGGATTCTCCCACCCTCCGCTGCGGTTTGATTATTTGTCCGGTCCTTTTGGCAGGGGTATGGCAGAACAAACTCTCTTTGAACGTATTCTGTCTGGAGAGATTCCTTCACACAAGATCGCATCGGGTGATGGATGGTATGCATTTCTCGACATTTTCCCACGCCGCGAAGGCCACACACTAGTCATTCCTACCAAACCAGTGCAACGAATTGCACAACTCACTGAAATTGAACGTTCGCGATTGATGTCCGGAGTAGTTGAAGTACAAACGCTACTCACAAACTACTTTTCAACAACAGATTTCACCGTAGTCGTTCACGATGGCCCTTTGGCTGGCCAAGAAGTTCCACATGTCCATGTCCATGTTTTACCAAGAACTGCGGGCGATAATGGCTCGACACTCGCCGCGATGTGGCCACATTCGTCACACGCTGAACCAGACCATGCGACACTAAACGCTCTTGCTGCAAGTATAACGAAGGAGGCCTGAGGTTGGCGAAAGGAGTTGCGCCCTTCGACGGAGCCGTTGATCACCGAGGAGAAGCCCTCCCGGTTCTTTCGAAATCATCTGCAAATATGCAAATGGAAAAACTACTCAATACGCCAATGCCTTCGTTCGACAAAGAAACACCAGGCAGTCCGTTTTGGACGAAACTTGCATTCTTTTTTTGTCGTCGAACAGCAGCAAATCAATTCCGCACAATAGAATATTCAGGAATGGACCTCATTCCAATTGATCGTGGCTCCCTTTGTGCGTCATGGCATACCAATGGATTGCTTGACCCGCTCGGCATTATGCTTGCACATCCAAAGGAATTTGTTATGGGAGGTCGCCACGATTTAGTAACCCGCCCAATTCTTTCTTTCTGGACTCGTAGACTTGCTGTCCAACCGGTTGTACGTAAGGCAGAATTGCTTAGAGGAGGATGTAGCGAGGAAGAAGCAACAAATCTCAATGGCCGCTCATTGCTTACACTCGCAACCGGAATTTCAAGTGGATTTGGATGTGTGCTGTTTCCCGAGGGAACTAGCCATGATTTAGCACACATGATTAGGTTCAGAACAGGACCAATGCGAACGGTCCTTGCAGCTGCAGCAATTGCAAAAGGATCTGGAAAGAAATGCCCAGTATTGCAACCCGTGGGGCTTCATTTCCGCGTTCGCCATCACTACCGTACCGATATGTGGGTGGAGTTTGCTGAACCATATTATTTGCCAGAAGATGAAATTCCCAAGGATTTGATTGAAGCGGTACAGAAGAGAGAGTGGGTCGAACCGCCAGGCGATTTAGTTCGTTCCTTGAGAGATGGATTAAGGCCCCATCTTCTCCCAATTACTCCTAATGTTTCTAGCTGGGATGAGCATGGAGCATTCCATCTTATTGCACAAATTGAATCTCGGATGAACAAAACCCCACTCGACACATGGAGGAGCGAAGTCCTCGCCGCGCGAGAAGTTCGAGATCGATTTCAAACCGAGCCGGAAGGCGAGGATTCAAAGCCTGTTGAAATTAAACATCCAATTGTAGATGCAGCAAAAGATATCCACGCTCAACTCCAAGACCGTAATCTCGATGGCCGTGACTTGGATGCTTCCGGTTATAAATTACGAACAGGTAACCCCTTGCGAGGTTTTGGATTTGCAATTAAGACCGCACTCATGGCGATATTACTTCCCGCCTTCTTACTTTCATTGTCACCGCTGGTAATACTTGGGCGATTCTTAGGCGACCGGACCGACGAAGGAGTTGATGCTCGAACGACGTATCAATTTTTAGTGGCCATGTTTGGCTCATTACTCCTTTGGCCGTTTTTCGCAGTGATTGGAACCTGCATCATATGGATGAATTCAGGTAATATTTCCGAATTAGTTGCAATAGATATTACGACAATGTTTGGTAGCGAACAAATAGCTCAAATCGCTTCTTTGGTCGTTCTTTATCTAGCAATGTTCCCAATATTTTGGGCATCGGGCCGAATGTTTGGGCTCTGGTGGGATGGTTACGTCGATGCACGCAAAGCCTACTCGCGCCTAACTGCCGGAAGAAAATACAAACAAAACCTCGAAGAGAGATTACGGGCACTCGCTTCAGAATTGAAACCCTCTGACAAGCGCTGAGTTCAAATTACCCTAACCCTCCGGTAGAACATGGTCGATTCCGGACATGTGCAGCAAATCCGCCAATGGCTTGCGAGCGAACGTCTTGAAATTCGAGATAAAAATGACCCGCGCGCTGAAGCACATTTACTGGTCCGCTATCCTCCAGGCCCGCAGGGGCACATGTTCGCCGTAGTACTTCCAAAAGGACGCGATTTGGTGTTTGTTTCAAGCATGACTCGAGTTGATCTCGGCCAACAAGATCAGATGAAGGAGCACATGAACGAAGAACCCGAAGCGTGGTCAGAATGGGTCCATGAGTGCAGGCTTAGCTTGATGCGCGCCGAACTTGATTGGGGCATACACATGGGCCATCAAGGTAAAGAAAAGCCAGGGCCTCTCCAAGCATTCAATGTTAGTTTGCCGATATGGTTTGATGGATTAAACAAGAATGCCCTCATGCACAGCCTACGGCGATTATGGCTAGCGAAATTGAGTATGATTCATGAAATCAAATTCGCATATGGTTCTGGAAAGGGAGAGCCTGGTCCAGTTGATGATTGGACCGAACAAAAAAAGCGAAAGCAACCCCAAGAAAATGCCCCGGAACCTGCTCAAATTGAGTACAACGATATGATGCCATTTGGCACAGGCCTAGATCCCGATGAATGGGCTTAGGCGAGCCATTACGTAACCTTGGGCAACTGACGCGTAAGGGTCGCGGTTAAGTAGTGGTGAACACTCCTTTGAGTCACACAGGTGATACTATGCGTCAAACAACTAAATCGATTACTCTCGTCAGTCTTTTCTTACTCTCATTATTTTCGGGAATGGTTATTGGAACAGAGCAAGCCGAAGCATCCCAAGTCGTGATTACCGAAGCCGTCCGTATTGTCGATGGGGGAACGGCCTCTGACAATCAAGCAGCAGTTGCATCGGATAGTGAAGGAAACGTCCACATCGTATGGGCGCGAAACACCCAACACCTGTATTATTCCATGCTTTCTCCTCGGGGCGAGACCTTAATCGATGCGACACAAATCACCAACCCTGGCCTACACAAGGTCTGGCATCCTGACATGGTTATCGACGACAATGATCGAATCCATCTAGTATGGGCAGACAAATCAGGACAACACAAGATCATGTACACCTCGATCAATCCATATCTAGCACCACTTGACGGAATGGCCGCTGAAGATACAGCGATTTCAGCCATTGATGACACCATTATCTCAATGCGAGCTCAAGACCGTGATTGGCCTTCTATCGATGTCGATAGTCAAGGAAATCTTCACATCGCTTGGCAAGATTCCTATGATGAATTGCAGCGATTTTTCAACCAACCCCAAATCTACTATTCCATGATTCAACCTGAATTCAGTGGCGGTTCAGTACTGACGTTATTCGAAGACACCCTCTTGACCCCAATTATTGGTCACAAGGGGCACCCTGACATCGTTGTCGACTCCAATGACTTGGTTCAAATTGCATGGGACGATACCCGTGGAGGAAAAGTCGAACTTGTCTTCCTCGTCGACACATCCGGTTCGATGTATTCCGAATGGGCAGACGTTTGCACCGTTATTTATGGTGGCCAATTCGCAGCAGGCGGTTACTTCCAAGGCCTCAAGCCAATGCTCGAAGAAGGAAACATGACAGTTTACGAAACCATCTACGGTCTTGGAAACACGCTTCCGGGCGCCGCAAGTTCAGGTAACTGCGCTGGTAAAAATCAGAACGCAGGCCCACGCCCAACTGCTCTTGGAATTACTCCGGGCGATGATTCGGGAGGTATTCGAAAACTCCCTGGAACAGTCTACAATGGAAACACCTACTCCGGCTATTCTGGTGAAGACTGGGGCCCAGGAACCAACTGGGCATGCCTCTCTTGGAAAGACGCTCAAGGCAACGTCCCTGGAAACCCTCCAACACAAAGCGATCACAAGTGGAATCCGAACGCAACCAAGATTGCAATTCCAATTTCTGATGAAGGGCCAAAGGACGGAGATCCAGCCCAGCAAGCCGATGATACGACTTCAATCGAAGAAGCTCACGACAACTGTGTTAACGCAGGAGTTGTTCCAGTCGGTATGTATGGACAAACCTACGGTGGTGCCACAAGTGTCCAATCTCACTTCAAGGACTTGGCCCAGTGTCCAAACGGTGTTCAAAGCACAGCAACTCGAAACTGTCCAGGCAATACCATCCGTTCAACCGACGCCGGCGGACAGGTTTACGAGTTCCCATCCGGTAGTGGCGGTGCAAGCCAAATGTCTCTCCTCGTCGAAGCGATGGTTTACATCTCTACCAACAACTCTCGTGAGATCTACATGTCTGTTCTTGACCCATACGGCAAGATGAATAACGACCCAAGTTGGACTCCGGGAATTTCGGGTACCGTTGCTCAAAACGGCAACTATATCGAAGACACAGGAAAGGGATCTGAAGGACATCTCGTTGTAGTCAACGACACCCGTGTCACCATTGATGACGCTTATTCATTCCACCCCTCGATTGGAGTTGACATGGAAGGAAATACCCACATCGCTTGGATGGATGGCCGTGATTATGGATTTGAGAAGGATGTCAACTACGAAATTTACTACACTAAACTCCGTCTCCAAGGAGCCGGTGAATTTGATGGACGAGACGACGGATTGTCTACATACGCTATCAAGAAGATTAACGATACACCAATTTCGAATGTTGAAACATATGCAGGGTTGCCACAAAATGCTCCATGGGGCGGCAACTCGGTGTTCCCCTCTTTGCTGACCGATGACCAAAACCAAATTCACATTGCATGGGTTGATTCTGGAAACACTTCCGCTGGAGAAGAACTACTCTATGTTCGCTTGAACCACACATCACTTGAGGGTGATGGCCTGACTGCACTCGATCCTTGGGAAACCGTTGCAATTACTTCCTGGTCCTCTAACAAACTCGGCCCGAATTCAGGCTACAAGCCGAGCATAGGTATGCCGCCAGCATTCTCAAATGATTTGGGTAGCGGCGCACACGTTGCTTGGTCGGACACAAACAAGTGTAACGACGAGACAAATAACAACCGTTTCACAATCTGTTATTCTCACGTACTAACCGGACAAGTTGACGTCGATTTCGATGATGGAGAGACCTTCTATCACGTAATAGAACCCGGTGAGCAAACAATTTACAACCTTACAATGAACAACTCGACACCCGGACCGAAAGATTTGGTTGCAGATTCCTATGGCCTTAACATCACAGGTGTGCCAACAAATTGGACCGCAAACCTGTTCTTTGCTGACAACCATACAGCGATCTTCCCAGATACGGAAATATTCCTCGAAGGCGGAGAATCAATCCGGTTCTATCTCAGAGTTCGTGCACCGTCTATCTACCAAGCAAATGCCGATGAACTTGCAGAAATCCGAGTCGATGCTAAGTCCTACAAGGACCCAGCAATCCGTTCTGAAATTACGACGCTCACACTCATGGACGTTGTTCACGGAATTGATCTTGATACATCACATAGTGTAGCAGACGTTGAACAAGGCCAATCAGCAATCTTCTCGATTACGATTACCAACACTGGAAACGTTGCGGATACATTCCTCTTCTGGGATCCTCAGACACTAGAGGGTCGGCAAGAATGGCTACTCCCGTTCGCATGGGATGTTGACTTCCCGCTCAGTGTACAACTCGACCCAAAACAAACAGTTACGAAGAACCTACAAATCGACGTTCCAACTTCTGAAGACCCCGGAGCGTTCGTAATTTTGCTCAAGGGATGGTCAGCAGGTGAACCTATCAAGTCCGTTGAAAAGGGAACCTATGACATTCTGGAGTTGGGTGTTTTTGTTTCGATTCGTTCATCGAACAACATCGTATTCAATATCACCGACCAAATGGCGATGGTAACGCCAAAACCATACGCGCTGAATGCACTTGATCCAAATTGCCATGTTTTCGAAATCGAAGTTGAGAAATACTTCGATACCGGTGACCTTGTATTTACTACGCCAGGAACGACAGAGAACGAAGACAACTGGACTACAGAAGTCATTTTCCCGTCCGCACTTAACATGAATCCTGATGGCTTATCGTATCCTTGGGTTCTCTTGTCGGGCGAAGACAAGCGAGTTCACACTGTGAAGGTCAAGATTTGTGCACCTGATGACTCTCCTGCGGGTCTCGGTAAAGCCGTTACCCTCAAGGCACATCTGAAGGGCTATCCTAAGATTTCAGCTGCGAAGATTCTCCAAGTTGATGTTGATCACGTATTTAGCCTGTCTACAGATGTATCTCTTGTGGATGATGAAGAACTCACTGTCAACCCCGGGGATTCAATCATCCTTCCAACAACTGTCAACAACAATGGTAACGGACCAGATCGTTTTGATTACACACTTGCTCGCGTAACCGATTCGTCCGGTGTCGACGTCATTTGGGACATCACCATACCTCGTAACACTCTGGAGGAACTCGATTCGGGATCATCTCAATCATTTGATGTTCTAATGAACATCCCACAGCAAGTGCCAGCCGGCGAGTACACAGTAGTCTTCCATACTAAGTCTGAGAAAAAGGATGAGGATGCATCAGGACGTATGACCCGCCTACGAGACGTGACCACACTTACAGTGATAGTACAAGAGTTCTATGACATGCAAATTTCAATGGATCCAACCGTTGAAAATGATGTAAAGACCTCAGCACCTGGTCGTGTTGTACGCTTTATTGTAAACGTGACCAATGCAGGTAACGTCCCCGATGTTCCAACTTTGGACAATCACACCTCAACTCGTTCTGGAAACGATATCACAGTTGAAGAAAGTCCAGGCATGGGCACACTCGATGGTTGGGATGTCTCATGGCGAATCATTCGCCAAGTCGGACTCGATCTCGAAAGTGAGGAAGATTGTGTAGTCACAACTTCAACTGCATCTTCATACCCAGAAGATAGCTGTGTTTACCTTACTGATATTGATTCATGGCGTCTCCCTGAAATGGACCCATACGAAACCTACACCATGGTTGCGATTGTTTCAATCGATCCAGGAGCACAACTACTTACCCGAAGCCTCGGTCTGAAAGTCGTTTCGATGATGGGTAATGCGGATCAAGACGGAGACCATGATGACTCACCATCATGGGTTGGTGAATTGTTGGATTCCAACGAGAAGATAGTTACTATCAATCTACGAGCACCGAACCTCGTCGTCAAGCAAGCAACAACCGATGCCACGTCTGCAGACGTTGGTGAATCAATTCCGATTCGAATCGAGATTGCAAACACGGGCAACGTCCATGCTTCAGATATTGAAGTGATTCTTTGTGAATACGACGATGATGAAATGATGACAGAGATTCGTAAGAACAACAACATGTGTGATGAAGAGAATATCGTTATGCGTCAAATTATTGGTGCATTGGACAAGCCAGACGACTCTCAAGATGAGCGCGTGATCGAATTGTATATGCTCTATCCAGTTACTGCTGGTAGCAAGAACGTCTACGTTGTTGTTGACCCAGGAAATACAATCGTTGAGGCAAATGAGGGCGACAACATCGTCCGAATATCTGAGGAACTCGGGTCATCAAATCCATTCTTAGACGTAGCAGGTGAAGTTGTAGGAAAGGTCGCACTTCCGACCATGATTATCTTGCTCACCTTCTCTCTCTTCGGCGTTCTCTATCTTGTTGGACGTGGACGACGTGCAGCGGTTAAGGATCGAATTGCAGAACAATCATCTTTGATGTCTGTTCTTGGTGATGAAGCCGATAACTGAATTGAGATTAACCAAGCCACCAGCGTAGGTTGGGGTTGTCGTCGACGGCGACAACTTCACCTGAACGATCTGAACGCTGCCTCTCAACAAGTTCGCGAACTCTTAACATTACAGCAGAGATATCACTCTCACTGAGGTTGAGCTCCTTTGCCATCAATCCGAGATCGGGTTTGATACGTGGTGTTTCGATCAAGGTGTGGACCACTGTCCTCTGAGAATAATCCTCAAAATCTGTGTCTACTGCAGCGGAAACGCGACCACGAATTTGTTGATGAAGAGCGATAAGAGCATCCCGTTGACGATCTAATTGTTCGAGATGTTTATTCAATTGTTCAAGATGAACAACACCTTCGGTAACGCTAATTTTTTTACGTCCACTGATAACTTCAGCGATGGGTTGAGATTGTTCAGGTAGCCTTGGACTCAATCGTAGGGGGCCACCAGAGGGAAGTTTTCTTCTCTCGATTTTGAAGAGATCAGGACCCAAATCGACTCGGAGTGAAAATGCTTCACATACTCTAAAAATTGTTCTTGGAGGGCCTCCTTTTTCACTTGGTACCTTCATTTTCTCGACCAAATCACCCCGTTCAAGTTCTTTGAGATGTTTGACAATGGCTTGTTGGCTTACCCCTATCAACTCTGCAAGTTGCATTGGATAATGTGGTTCACGCACCAATCGTTCAAGAATGGAACGACGTGTTTTATTTTGAAGCAACATTAACGAGCGTTCGAGTTGGTCCATACTACTCAACCTGTAGTTAGGTAGAGAGAGACTCATTTGAACTCGTCGGAAGAAATCATGACATCATTCAGTCTTCATCCCATGATTGCCAATCTTCATTTTTGGCAATTGGAATCTTTCTGTCAATCTGCGTTTTGGGTTTCACATCAATGGGTGAAGGGGTAGATGATGGTTGAATTGTAGATGTTGGGAATGGATCAGCGACTTGTTGTTCTTGCTCCTGGGGTGTTGCAGCCTCAACATCCCCTCGCATTAGTGCATAGACTTGTTCAGTTGTCAACATAGTCCCCGCCTGAACATCTCCCGTACCATCCATTTGTTGGGCATTTACATTGTTTTGTTGATTCATGTACTCCCCTGTCCGAACATCAAATCCAACACCATCTGTTGCATCTCGGTTAATGGAATTGATTTGTTCTTGCACGTTATCAGGGGTGAGGTCGGTTAATGGCATAAGATTGCCATCGGGACCAACAACCATCATCACACTCTGTTTCTTATTTTGTGAGAAGGCGAGAAGGACGCCAGAGAGCGGCAGGAGAAATATTCCGAAGCAACAAAAACTAGCCCCAATAATAATCATTGGAGAGCCCATAAGATCGCTTTCCATTTTATCGATTGAAGTAAACCAAACTGTTTCGTTTGCGCATGTTCCCTCACACTCTAACTGTAGAAGATAAGCTCCTTCACTGAGTTCCCAAGATCCAAGGATTGTATATTCAACACTTCCATCGATTGACATTGCATTCCAATCGAGCTTGCATTTTACCTCCTCTACAACGCCATTTTCATCAGAACCATCCAGTTCGAACAGTGTAACATTTCCTTCAAATTCAACACCGTATGCACGATAGCACCCTGAATTATCAATTATTATGGCTTTCTCATCATCGCCCGCATCAATTGAGCTAATGTTGTTCCGTTCAGGATCGAGTGCATCCCCAAAGGCGTCCATTTGTCCGAGTACGATGATGCTTCCAACAACAAAACAAACCATTGAACCGATGAGAATACGGAGAGGCCAAGGATTCTTTTTACCGCTCTCCATGTTCACAGGACGAACCACTCCCCAAAGAATCCTCGCTTTTTGCTTTCACAATCCAAGTTGTTGGAGCTTTTCCGGCAAGTAGGTCTCAGTGACGAAATCAAGACCATATTTTGCAAGTGATTGTTGTTCAGCCTTCTTGCCAATTTCAAGCATCATGTTGATTTGTTCCTGCCACCAACCATCTGCAAATCGAGGGTCACTTAGTTCTGCATTGAGTGCTTCGATGTCCTTCTTCGACAAATCGTCGCTAGGTAAATCGTAAGCAAGAATATCATCGGCCGTGATACCGAGATACGTTGACGTCGGCGTTGCCAAATATTCTGAAATGTGGGCAGTTTTGATTGCTCCATAGGCTATGGAAGCAAAGATTCGGAACGACCAGGGGTCGCCGTCAAGGAAAACCACAACAGGCAAATCCCATTCCTCGCTCATACGCTTCATTATTCGACGTGTTGAACGCGCAGGTTGCCCTTTGAGATGCAAGAGAGCACAATTGAAATCTTCATCAAAACCATTCTCGACCAGACGATCAAACATACCACCCGTCTCGATGGCCATGATAAAATTGATATCATGTTCGAGGAATTCAATCTTCTCTTCTTCTACGTTATAGGGGACGCCATATCCGCTATCGCCGACATCATCACGAGCATTGATACGCATCCATTCACCGCGTCGGTTTCGTTCGCGTAGTGTAAGGTTTCCAATCATTCGAGCACCGTCTTCTTCAGGACGGAGTTTGAAATCTTCACGAAGACATCGAGTTACAATCTCCAAATCTTCAGCAAGGTTGTTGCTTTCATTCTGAGATTGGAATTTTCCGAGCCCCCAGCCTTCTGAGATGTAGTACATTTCACGAAGCGTGGACGATTTCCCATCATCGATCATGCTCTCGATAAATTCGATAACGTGGAGCGCCCGTAACAATTGTTTTGCAGAACCGAGGCTAGTTGCATCACGGATTGTTCGTTTCTTTCCATATTTGTAGACCCCTAGTTTTGGATCGAAGCCAATGTTGTTCTTGGTACGGACCGGGAGCGTCATGGTTGGCGGCTCACCCTTGACGATTCGGTCATACATTTCTCGAACAACGTCATGTAATGCAACTTTTGTCTCTTCGATCGATTTACGCTCAGCCATCAGTAATCACCTCCAAACAGGGTTGTTTGTTTTGTATCCCCAGCCGGAGCGGTTGGTTCAGGTTCGGCAGCATCCTCGACAGGATCCTCCTCTTCCTCGTCATCTGGAGAATCTTCACCTTCTTCAGGCGGAGGAGCATTGAGAGCCTCTTCTTGTCGTCGGATTTCTTCGAGCAACTTCTCATCCATTTTTGTGGCGCCTATCACTTCTTGTGAACCTCGATAGAACACGTCCGTCTCATTCCAATCACCCTTCTCGAGGCCATCGAGGCTGTATGCAATCACGGTTTGAGATCCTGGTTGTAACGTTTCAAGCTTCCATGCCCACACGCCCATGGCTTCCTTACGGCCACCTAGATCATTTCCAACCATGGTTGCACCTTGACGTTCGGGCCAATTGACAAGCATGGTGTAGGAACGTGCACGAGAGGTGTAGTTGTAGAGGATGATATGAACATCGGTCTGTTTTGTTTCTTTGTTCCATGTCGTCGTCGTTTCAGCGATAACCGCAGACATAATTTTTGTAATTGAAGCAGCGAGATCAGGAACTGGTAAATCAAGCAATGATGCTGATTTCTTAGCGATAGCCGGAATAATGTCGTTGATAAGTTCAAATTTCTCTATTGTTTTACTCATTTTCTTTTGTTTCTCAAGGTGTTTGCGCAGACCTCGTCCCATTTCGAGCATCGCTTTTCTAGCCTCTTCCATGACGGTTTCATTATCGGAAAGAGCCTCCTTTGCTTCCGATGTAAATTGGACGTTGGTACTCGCAAGATGAACAAGAATTGCAGCAGGCCCTTTTGGAACGCCCCGTCCACCCGGCTGGTCCAAGCCATATTGTCGCCAATCCACGCTTTCAACGGCCTTTGTCAACAAACATCCACCTTGTTGATACATTAACGGGACACGATTAGCGAACCGCAGGATTTCAACAGGCTTGTCAGCAGCCATCCCCTCTCCAAAGATTAGACCAACTTCAACTTGGAATGGATTGCCTTGGGTTACATTTGGTGCACGAGTCATGGTGGTTACGAATTTTGAATCAATTGTTTTTGAAAGCCCTTTTTTGATGAGCAGTTCCTCAATAGGTGACAAACACGAGGTTGGTGGGTTGAGTAATTTTACTGCCTTACCTTTGAGCAAACGCTCACCCTGAAAAGCTTCCAGCAAAGACCGAACTTGTTGCGCTGATAGAGACTTTGGCTTCAATTTCTCTTCAAGTTCTGAAACTTCACATAATTCCTTTGCTGCACGCTGAGAGACTCCTGAAAAAGTACGCCGAAGAAAGGTCGTCATCCTCGATTCTGAAGACTCTGAACAAAGTCGCTGAAGTTGACCCAATTCGATACCGTTTGGATGAGGTTTAATCGCCTCAACACGTCCAGGTAGGCGTTCTGTCACGCGTTGCCAATGATGTTTTTCACCGTCAGGATCGATGAAGAGAATATCAGCATGAGGATTGACAATGCTCGTCATTCGCAGATATTGCCAAACGGATTGCCGACCTCGTTGATATTTTGCTTTAAGCTTGGTTTTGATCTTCAATCCGTGGACTTTCTCTCCCCAATCAATACGGTCTTGATTTGATTTAATCGCCTTGTTCTTTCTCGTATCGAGGCCAATATCAACCGAGACAGCAGTGGCTTCCTTTGCAATTTTTGATTCGACATGCGTGGGGTCTCCCGTGGTCAATTGAGAGTACATTACAACGCCTGTAATTCCAATACCTTGTTGTCCCCTCGATTGACGAATTGCATGAAAACGCGAACCGAACAACAATTGCCCGAAAACCTTCTGTATACTCGCTCTTGGAATACCAGGGCCATTGTCTTCAACTTCAAGTTGAAGAATGTCTTTACTGTTGTCAAGTTTGGTAATCTTTACAACAATATCGGGTAATATTCTCGCTTCTTCACAAGCGTCCAGTGCGTTATCGACCGCTTCTTTGACTGCGGTAATTAGGGCACGATTAAGTGTATCAAATCCGAGGAAGTGTTTGTTTTTTTCAAAAAATTCTGAAATAGCGACTTGCTTTTGATTTGCTGCCATTTTTTCTGCAATGCTCATTCTGACACATCCACCTCAGGTCCTCCTCCGTACAAGACTTCGGGCCAGCAGGTAACAGTAGTCGATTGGCGAGGATACTTGATGTTTCGGCAAAAAACAATCGAGATTGAGGGGAAATCAAAAACCAGACTCAAATGCAAAAATGAAGAAAAGGATCAGTCCAACCACTGCTAAGATATACAGGCCACCAATTATGACCCCAATCCACGATATAACTACTGCAGCCGTAGCCATTCCTGAATCAGGATGGCCAGGTATTTGAGTCGTAATTGCTCTCGCTTTATTTGCTATGACCAACCCTGGAATTGAGAACACAATCCCAAGTCCGTAGAAGAATGCCCCAATGACTCCAATGATGGATAATACAAGAGCAGTCACTGCATTTGTACTAGGCATAACGCCGATATGCTGGCTTTGAACCATTCCTCCGAATTGGCTTGGCTGAATAATTCGAGAGGGCGGGGGCTGAACTCCTTGCATGAATTGTTCATAGGCTGTGAGGGTTATACCGTTTTCTGAGTAAGCCTAAAACGCTTCAATATTCCAAGAACTGATTATGCCTGTAAATGCACTCATCGCTACAGTAAGTGGACTTGCAAGGTATAATTTCCCGGGACCAGATCGGCCTTGGAAATTTCTGTTAATTGCAGAAACTGTGACTTGGTCGGGCGTCATTGAAACACCAGGGCCCGCTCCAATACAAGCACCACAACCAGGGTCGATGAGTTTCACACCAACATCGAGGAACAATTGATGCCAGCCTTTAGAGACAGCCATATCCTTTACAATTCCAGACCCATACTGAATATAGAAATCGACTCCGTCTTTTACGGACAAACCCTGTTCCTTTGCAGCCTGACAAACTTGGGCATAGTATGCGATATCGTCGATTTTTCCTGCTGTGCATGAACCACCGTAAGCGATGTCAATCGAGACATCACCGATATCCTCGATGTAAGCGCCATTGGTCGGGTCGCTTGGAATTCCTTCATCAGGATCTCCAGGATGAGCGACCATTGGACGAATTGATGAGAGATCAATATGATGAACCCCTCCATGATATTCTGCACCTTCATCAGGTGCAATGGATCTATTACGTTGTTCGTCCATGTCTAGGTGAGGCATTTGTCCTTCCATCCAATTAAAGAGAATCTCATCTGCTTCACAAATTCCTGTTCGAGCCGAACACTCAGTTGCCATGTTGCAAAGAGTTGCTCGCTCATCCGCTGAAAGTGATTTCAAACCGGGCCCGCCGAATTCCATCGAACGATTGAGAGTCAATTCTTTTCGCGCATGATCTGCGAGTATGTGTAGAATAACGTCCTTAGCAGTACATCCTTCGTTTAGAGATCCGCTGAATTCAAATCGAATGGATTCGGGAACTTTAACGAACGTGAATCCTGCTGAAACAAGGTTTGCATATTCCGTTGCACCAACTCCCCAAGTTAGAGCGTTGGATGCTCCACCCATACAAGTGTGGGAATCGGTTGCTTGAATGAAGTCGGAAATTTCAATGAATTCCTCTCGAGCAACCTGGTGACAAATTCCTGGTGAAACGCCATCAACAGCTGAATAATCGCGTACCCCGGTGTGTGCTTGGAATGCCTTTTGCAATGTTCGCAATGTCTCGACTTTGTGCATGAATGGTACGAATTTCGGGTTGTGGTGCGCATACAAAAGGTGGTCTTCGAAGACTCCAAATTTTTTCGGATTGGTTAACCGATAGTCTTCGCCATATGTTTCTTGCAGGAAAGTATGAACTTGAGCGGTTGTGAATTCGTGTGAGTATCCTCCTTGAACCTGAGCAATGACTGGGTCGCCGGGTTTGACACAAACACCTTCCGGTTGGGCGACAAGATTTCGCGTAATGATTTTTTCAGCCATGGTCATAGGACGTTGTTCCATAGATAATTCAGGCAATTGTATTTCACCATTTTTCAAGCGCTTTGAAAATTCAAATAATCCGCCAGATTTGAGAATTAAAGATGTGACTTCATCATATTGCGATGTGAATTCCTTAAGTGCAAGCGATTCTCCGTTTTGTAACCGCTTCAACATTCCATGATCGCCCATTAATTGTCCGAGGTTGATGTTGTTGCGCTCATGAATTGGAGCAAACGATGCTGCAATGACGATACGAATTCCACTCCACCGTTCACACTGCGCAGCCGTTTCACGACTGGACCCCGTACCCTTTCTTTGGCCCGAAACGATCACTTCGAAGTTCCCATCGATGAGCGCATTTTCATTAAAGACACGCAGGCCATTGTGCATGAGTCCCGCATACGCATTTTTTGCAATCATCGCTGGCTCATGATCAAAACAAACCCAAGCAGGGGTCATTACATCGGTGTTGATATCGTCGAGAAGATCCTCAACCCGTAAATCTTCCATACGTAAATTGAGACCTTCGTATAATTGTTTACGAATCAGATCAAGATCCTTGGTTAGAAACAATACGCGCTTTCCAGGAGTGAGCGAAACCGAATTTGGCACCTCCTGCATTCTCAACCCCAACCTCCTCACAAGCCCTTGATGTTTAACCAATTCGTTAGTAAAGCCTCGCAATAGAGAAAAAAACCGGAGAATAAGGTTTAAAAACACCTTGCCAATCGTTCAAATAACTATTTCTCAATGTACTTGAGGAGGGATGTTTATGGATGATCAGCAAGTTGAAGATATTGTAAAGTGCCAAGAATGTGGCGGACGAAGCCTAACGCGAGACGAAACCCGTGGAGAAGTCACCTGTGACGATTGCGGGCTCGTCTTAGAAGACAACGTTATCGATCAAGGTGCTGAGTGGCGAGTGTTCTCTCCAGAACAAGGAGATCAACGAGCAAGAACAGGTGCGCCAATGACTGTTATGCTCCACGACAAAGGGCTGTCAACAGATATTGATTGGCAAAACAAGGATTACTCTGGAAAGACTATCAATTCACGTTACCGTTCTCAATTCTATCGAATGAGAAAGTGGCAGAAGCGAAGCCGTGTTAGTAATGCTACAGAACGCAATCTCGCAATGGCTCTAGCCGAACTTGATCGTATGGCAAGCCGTCTCGAACTCCCAAAAACTGTTCGTGAAGCAGCTGCTGTGAATTACAAGAAAGCGGTCGACAAGCGACTTATTCGTGGCCGGTCCATCGAAGGCGTAGCCGCCGCATCTCTTTACGCGGCATGCCGACAATGTGGCGTTCCTCGAACACTCGACGAGATTGGGCAAGCTTCTCGAACAGGACGTAAAGAAATTGGACGAACATACCGTTTCATGGTCCGTGAACTAAAGATGAAAATTATGCCAACCGGGCCAGAAGATTACATTTCTCGATTCTGCTCAGGTCTTGGATTGGATTCGGAAGTTGAAGCGAAAGCATACGAATTGATCAAGGCTGCACAAGAAAAGGAACTGACCAGCGGGCGTGGTCCTACTGGAATTGCAGCATCCATTATCTATATCGCATCTGTTCTTTGTGGAAAGCGCCGAACGCAACGTGAAGTTGCAGAAGTTGCTGGTGTTACTGAAGTTACGATCCGAAATCGATACAAAGAATTGATTCAAAATCTCAACATCGAATTGGATATTTGAGGAAAACGAGGCTTCTTCATGAGTAAGAGCCGTGATGCAATCGCGAAAGCGACGTTTGAAGTTGTAGCCACAAAGTTGGTTCTTGCGCTTGAGGAAGGGACGAAAGTATGGCCTCTTCCCGAGCCTCCGATGACAGATCCCGACTTTCCTCCGCGTAGTCCTGAGCGTGATCAAGATCTGATCGCCCAAGGACTGTCAATGCTTCATGCAGATACTGGTATGTTTGATCGTCATTTGTCGACGATTGTTGATTTGATAGTACCTCATCGAATGAATTTGAGCGATGATCCATTCGAAGTTCATCAAAAATGGTTGACTCGTCGAACCGATGATGTTGCTCAACGAATGTTGTTCTGTATTGCGACTGATTGGCTCGCTCAAGCCTTTGATCCGGGTGCTCCGAATACAGATCGATGGTGGCTTGCAGTTTCTTTGATCAATGGCCTTTCGTCAACACCATATGGCCAACCCGTTCACCAAGGATACCATTTGGTTGAATCTATTGCTTTGGCTGAACGACCTGGTACGTGGCATACTCAGCCCGAGGATGGTCCTCAAAACATGGGCTGGAATCCCAATGCGGTTGTTCCAAGAACGACTTCAGTTGTTGCCCATGATGCAGGTGTTGATGCTGCAATATGGCTGCTGAATTGTTTGGAGAACGATGAATTGGATCGCCGACTCCTGCTCATGGAATGGGTTAAACTCCTTCTTGAACGACCTGCACTTATCGAACCACTTGGATTGGTAGATCTCCTTATCCGACGTTCTGACGACGAACATGAAGAGGTGGCATCGAAAGTCATCCTCTGTCTTGCTCGCTTGTTGGAATATGATCAAAACCAGGGTCTTGAAGTCGCACAGAGATTGCACAAGCGCGAAGAGTTACTGATTCGACGAGGAATGGCTGATGTTCTTACTCGAATTTTCCGTCGAACGGGCTGGAAGGCCGTTCCATTTCTTGATGAAATGTTGATGGATGAAGACGAAAGTGTGCTTGCTGCAGCTTCAGCTACGGTAGGAGATCTGAAATTCCTTGACGAGGATGTTTGGGCTGATCGACTTGCATCATTATTGAATCATAATGTAGCCATCGTTCGTCGAAACATCGTCCTAAGCCTTCGAGATTACGTGGAGGCTTACCCAGAAGATGTTCGTGAGATCATTCCAGCTTTATGGAATGATGGGGATGAAGTTGTTCAGGCACGTTTACGGGAATTGTTAATGCGTATGGATGAAATACACCCAGACCGTTTTGCAAAACACCTCCCGCTACTCAAACCAGATCGTCTTGAAGCACTTTGGATGACTATGGATGCTCGTCGAGAAGGCCGTAGCCAACAATGGAAAGATTGGCTGGCCGAAGAAGGATCTTTACCTGAACCGATTGCTCCTGTTCAGGAAATTCATCAAAGTTCAGGAGAGGCTCCAGAAGAACTTCCTGATCTTGATGATGCTCTAGATATGCTTGATGATACATTAGGATTCATTGATTAATTGTATTAACATGAATGCGACATGCTGATAATGGATGCAATCTTGCTGAGAGTGATGAGAACTCAGGCCTTTTGCATAGTTCTTCTTCTTTTGTTCGTAATACCCGTTCAACCCGTCTCAGCAGATGAAAATGATACGACGCTGGAAGCGCGCGAGGCTCAAGCAGAATTCCTTCCAGATATGGAAACAACGTTGTTGCAATGGAGAAACATTCACACTACAGATGGGCTACTTCTAGATCAATTAAAGATGGCTACATACGAAGTTCATCGGCTTGAGAATGGCCGGTTTTTCTCAAACGCGATAACACCTGAAACACTCATAGCAGAAGATATCCCTGCATGTTACATAAACGAGTTGAATGAAGTCTGTTCAGGTAAGGTTCATTCGATTCTTTACGAACCAATCCCAGGTACAGAAGCAAGCGTTTCGTATGCTATTATCACGACACTTCGCGATGGTACGCGAACAGAGACCGTTGGAATGGGATTTTCTCAGACGCCTGAAGGCCATATGGAGATTGTTGCCGCCTACATCACCCCTGAACAATTCAGCGTTTCCTATGATGTTGCAAATGAATCAACAGTGTTTACTTGGCGCCCAGCCTGCCCTGGCAATAATTTCTATCACACCTTGTACGAGCATAATGTTCCAGCAACAAAATCAACATGGAATGAAATGGATAAAACAGTAGTGACCAATTTCATCCCAGCAAGCGCGTCGCAATTTACTCTGGATTGGACGAATCAATCTGTTGAACGAGAGGTGTATTACACACTCACATGTTGGTATCCTGCCTATTGCGATGAAGTCGACTGCTATCCTGCCCGTGAAGACACACGCATCCACAGTGGAAACAGTCTTGCAGTTCCTGTAACGGAAGACAACCAGGCGCCACGATATGCAGGAATATTATCTGCACAATTCAATGTTGATGAGGTCCAAACAGTTTTGCAATGGAGCGAAATTACCCAGCAAGATATTTCGACCATTCGAATTTATCATGCTGCGAATCCAATTCTTTCCGCGGAGCAAAACGGTGTTCAGATTTTAGCTGAATTAGATGCAACAAGTGTTGAATTTATTCACCATCTGCCTGTTGATTGGATGCTTACTTCGTATTATGCAATCGGACTTGTCGACATCGAAGGGAATATCCAACTCGATCAATTTGATGTTTCAGGAAAAGTGGGGCCTATAATCGAACGAAATCTACCGGTATCGATCTCATCGTTGCAAATCAGCCAAGAGAATACAACGATCCATCTCCAATGGGATTTGAATCCATATTTCATTAGCGGAGATGCAGTCCTGTGGATCTCTTCCTCATCAAACCCTGATCTTTCTCCTGCTTGGCAAGAAATAACACGATTGAATCCAGCAACACTTGAACATCACATGACAATTGATGTAGCTGAAGAGTCCTGGTATGCCCTAACATTGGAAGGTACATGGGGCTCATCACCAAGCACACATCACGATAATCGAATCTATCTCGATAAGAATGCGGTATTATTTACTCCAAAGATACAAGAAACAGATCCCGGATTGCCGAGCGAAGAAATTGTGGAGAAACCCATCGATTTACCAGAGTTTGAAATCATACTTCAAGATGAAAACTATTCGCTCAGCAATGGTGATTGGATAACTCTTGAGTCAGAAACAAATCAGAGTTATACACTGAGATTTACCCATTCTCAATCGAACTCCACAATACGGTGGACAGATGCTTTGAATTCAAATCCATTTTGGGCGGCCGGAATTAAAACCGATGATGGCTTTTCGATTGTTATCGCTGAACCAATCAATCTTATTCACATCGAATCGACCGATGCGAATGGCAAGATTAGCATCGTTCGTGTTGGTATTGACTGGCCCGATATTGTGGCTGTAGAGCCTGAGAATACAACCGAACAGGAAGTTGTAGAGGACAAGGCAGGAACTGAAGATGAATCCGTTTCCATGCCACTACTTATCGTCGTTGGTATCATTGCTGTTTACACTATGATTATTTTTTCAATGAAGAAAAAGGATGAACTTCTATACAGCCTTGAAGAGGAGTGAATCACTCTTCTTCTTTCAATGGGCCATCTGTTACTAGGAAAGCGTAGAATCCAG
Organism: Euryarchaeota archaeon UBA443; assembly: GCA_002499195.1. Classification (GTDB taxonomy): domain Archaea; phylum Thermoplasmatota; class Poseidoniia; order Poseidoniales; family Poseidoniaceae; genus MGIIa-L2. The sequence continues at coordinate 21,720 of DAKS01000061.1, read as the reverse complement.
TATAGGCGATCAGTAAACCAATGAGCATTAGTAGCATTGCTGCAGGTTCGGGCAATGCTTCTCCAAGCGATGTGTTTCCAGAAGCCCAAGCAAGACCGAGGATGACAAAGCCAATACCTACAACCTTCTTCCAAGTCGCTTCAGGATGTTCCCACAGTTCGATCGACGGGATAACACCAAATTTATTGAACACATGTTCAAACCAACTCAAATAGATGAGAGATAAACCGATCAAACCACTAATGCCTCTAGAAAATGAAGCATCCAACCAAGGCCCTGCTGGTAGGAATTCAAATAATGAAAAAGAGAGAAAAACCAACCCGCTGACTAGGGTAATCTCCTTTCTCTTCGGCTCCATTGGACGAACGAGGAGGTGCACGCTTGATATCCTGTCGCTTACAAGCGGTCTCATGGGCACGGTTCGTGACGCTGTTATCGTCGCTGCGGGATTGGGCACAAGAATGCTCCCAGCAAGCGCATACATGCCGAAGGAATTGTTACCATTAGTAGACATGCCAGTTTTGCACCACCTAATATTTGAGGCTAAAGAAGCTGGATGCGATCGAATTCATATCATTACTTCTCCGAACAAGGATTTTACATCATTACATCAAGATTTGAACGATGTATTCCCTAAGTATGACAAAGGAAGTACACACCTTCATCCGCTTAAGGATGTAGAAGTCTTTTTTCATATTCAGCACGAGCAGAAAGGGCTTGGACACGCGATTATGATGGCAAGAAATGAGATTAATGGACCGTTTCTCGTCCTACTAGGAGACAATATCCTTACAACAAACCATTCCGCATTAAATGAATTCAAACCTTCTATCGTTTCAAAAAATCTTGTCGATTTGTTTGATAGACATGGACAACCTTGCGCATCTGTATATGATGTTGGTATCGAGCGAGTGAGTGCTTATGGAATCGTATCTATGGACGACGAAGTCATTACATCGATTGTTGAAAAACCAACACCTGAAACCGCACCTTCCACTTATGCACTTTGTGGCCGATATATCTACGGCAGGGAGGCGTTCGAATTACTCGATCAATACACGGTTGAAGAATTTGGAGAAATGCAATCCATAGAATTGTTACGACATTGGATGGATAGTGGCAACCTCCGCGCTGATGTTCTTACTGATTCAGTCGCTTGGTATGATTCAGGAGTACCGCTTGAATGGCTGAAGTCACAAATCGATCATGCACTTCGCCGCCCTGAATATGCTCAACAACTCCATCAATGGCTGAAGCAACGATTTGACTAATCATGCCCAGGCTTCCAGAATGTGAGTGGAAGAGGTGATTCGCGACGCATCGCCCGTTTTGCAAGATGATCGGCTCGCTCATTCCATCGATGTCCTCTATGTGCACGAACGTGGTCCCATGTTAAATCGCGTTGAGATGCGACTTCTTTCCAAACAGATTGGACGCGAGCGGCGAGTTCTCGATTGGCTTTCGCTCGCCATGCTCCGGTTGCAATATTTCCAGCATATTGACTATCGAGACGGATTCGGACAGCATCTTGTTGTTCTTCCGTTAACAACCAGCGTAATGCTGCAAAGAGACCTGAAAGCTCGGCCGTATTGTTTGAACCAACTTCAGCCCCAATGAAATCATCTTCATCGGATGATGTGGAAACAGGACCGGAGAATTCTGTTAGAACCTCACCACTTCCACGGCCTAGCCCTGAATCACCTTGAACGATCACAACGCCCCAACCTGCTAGTGTTGAAGCATCGACATTCTGATTTCCATCACATGAACCATCGACATACAATGTGAGTCGGGTTGGCTCAGCCAATCTCTTCACTCGCCCAACATGCTACGATAAGCATCCGCAGACATGAGTGTTGAAACATCATCTACATTCGAGAGTTTCATCTTGACGATCCATCCATCCCCATAAGGGCTTGTGTTCATCAATTCAGGAGTGTCTTCGAGATCCATGTTGACTTCAGTGATTTCACCAGCAAGCGGTGCGAAAATAGGTGATGCGGATTTAACGGATTCAACGATAGCGAATTCACCCATATCATCGAGTATTTCACCACCCTCTGGCAATTCGATATAGACAATATCAGTTAACGCATCTTGGGCATGGTCGGTAATACCAATGGTTGCAACATCCCCTTCCATTCGAATCCATTCATGTTCCTTTGTGTAAAACAATTCAGCAGGTATTTCGCTCATACTCTCACTAATTTAACGCAAGTGAATGAAGGGTATGAATCAACCGCTTCTACCGTATCTCATTCAGATTCATCGATTTCTGATTTTAGGACGTGTTGTTCCAATGATGCCCACGCTTGTCCGACATTCGCGTCACGCTCGGTCTCTTCCACGTCACCCTTCACGCGCTTGGTCATCTCAGCATCGGATTCGTCAGGGAATTGCTGGCCCAAATTACCTCGCGTCAAACCTATTCCAACAAGAACAATACCGATTATTGGGAAAGACCAACCGATGCTAGGATCAGATGAATAACGTTCCGAACTAAGTCCAACTGCGAAGACGAATAAAAGACACATCCCTGTACCGATGAGGATTTTTTTGGCCCTATCCGCTGGAGTCATTGACATCTCGTGTATGCTGTTTGGTATCAACCCACCGTTATCAGTAGGTTTCACGCATCAATTTGTGAATCTTGTATGGTAGAAGCGCACGGTTGACAGGGGTCACTTCTAAAATACGGCCATCATCTCTTCTTCGGATGTCCTGCAACAGTGGATGGCGACTCTTCTTGTGCAGGGTCAACAATGTTGGTTTGTCGATTTCAAGAGCACTTCGAACCGCATTAACGAATGCTTCTGATTCAACTGCAAACTTTCCGATCTCGTCGATAACGATAACTTCGCAGTTGTCAATGGCGTGCTGAATAGCAGGAATAGCGATTCGTTCAAGTTCAGCAGTATTCAATCCATATCCGAGCACGCGCAACCTAGAATCAATGCTCTTATGCGCGATCTCTCCTTCATCACCAGTGACCAAATCTCTGACTTTGTAGCCGAGCCGCTCTCCATTTTCAAGAATTGGCTCAGTACAGATTCCACCGATAATTTCAGTATCGCCGAGGTTACGTGCTGATAACTCCCGTTCCCGCTCCTCTTTGAGCATAGAAAGGACCTTTTCCATTACAGCCGATTTTCCACTACGGGGCAGTCCCGTAATGCCAATTTTTGGATGAATCCCCATTCCTTAAATCCTCCAATTGACAAATACCAAACTAAACTATTGAGGACTCGATTATAAATTATCGTATTCAATGTACACTGGTCGTATAGTTCTTGAATCAGTTGATGGCCTCTTCAACACTTGCTTCAATACCGAGTTGAAGTGGAAGCATTTCCAATTCGTAATTGTTGACGTT
>DAKS01000061.1:0-18041 GCA_002499195.1 Euryarchaeota archaeon UBA443 | reverse complement strand
TTCCAATTCGTAATTGTTGACGTTATTGTTCGCGGACCATGCCTTGGCCCAATCGTCGAGATCACGTTGATTGAGTTGTTCGCACATCCATTCCAATGCTTTCTGAAGGTCTCCCTTTGCTGCAGAAAGTCTGTTTAGAATGGCTTGATTCATTTCAATATGGTTTACACTGTTGCCCAGGATACATCCCTGTGGAATGACAGCCCAACGAAGTCGACGTTCTTGATGCGCATTAACAATAGCTTGACATGCTAGGCGAGGGCCATAGGATTGGACTTCAGTTTTCCCTGACCACATAGCTAATTGTCGTTCATTAGCCCGAGAAGGAATATCCTTTCGGAATGCAGGGTGTCGAATGTAAACGTTTCCGACCTCATCTTCAGTGAAGTGAACGCCGCGTATGAATGGACGAGATGACTTTGCTTTATCCCAACTTGAAATGTTGGTTGAATGAGCCGTTTGGTCAATTTCTCCAACTCGGACCTTGACCGTCTGCTCTTGGGTTGCAAGCCAGTGATCATTGTCTCCGAGACGAGGGAGTAGAGACATGCTATCAAGAATCTTGAGTATGTTATTCCGCTCGATTTGATCTCGTGGCAATCGAGGAATTGCCCAAGTATTTCTTGCCCATTGAACCCATTGGCTTTTTCTAAGTGAGAACGATGGAACGCGAGATGAAATCCCAGAGCCAATACGGCGAAGATCGGAACGTGTTACCGGTCCGACAATCTTGAGCGATTCCGTTCCATTCGGGGTGGATGAAATTCCTAGAATTGCAACGCCTTGCGTCATTCCAGGGAATAAGAGGTTTGCTTCTTCAATAGCCCATACTTCATTCCATGAATGCTTCTCGACAAGGAGTTGCCGAAGAGGGTGTGAAGATTGCTCGCGCAAAAGACTGTCCGGAGCAACAACGCGCATTTTACCATCTGTTGACAATACTTGCATTCCGCGCTCGATGAAAAGCCGGTAAAGATTGACGTTTCCACGCATGGTTGAGAATCGAGGACCATCTTCATTTGCAAGTCCTCGTAATTTTTCACTCAAATCTTTACGTCGTTGTGAGCCATCATCCATGCCTCGGAAACGATCCTTGATTCGTAGCCAAGGAGGGTTGGAGATGATTAAACGAGGTGCTTCTGACCATGGCCAGTCTTCTTGCAAAGTATCAGAACAAACAATATTTTGTTCAAGTATTTTTTCAACAGTTTCGCGTAAAAGTTTTCCTTCTTGTTCTTCTGAAAGAGCGACAAGATTGAGTTTGATCGCTTCGAGTAATAATCGCCTACGGGTTGAACGAACGACCAGTTCATCGACATCAACGAGTTGGAAACCACGAAACAGTCTTTCGGTGTCTTCCTTGCGCACATCCGGGCTCTGGCCTTCAAACATTTCACTGTGCTTTCGAAGCATGCGAGCATGGAAGATTCCTCCGCCACACGACATGTCTGAGAATGGGAGAGGAATTCCACTGCTCGTTCGCTCATTGCGCTTTACAGCATTAAGAGCATCTTCGTCGAGAGTTACTTCTTCTTCGCTTGGAGGGAAATTGAGCTTTTTGATATGCTTTTGAAAGCCTGGTGGAAGGTCAGCAAGATGCATATTTGTTGTCTGCTTCTTTACCTTTGGCTGGATGGTCGCCTCGAGCATCTCTGATGAGATAATAGAATCCGCGAGACGAGGAGGAGTTGGATGTGCTCCGCGGGGGGAGCGGCCATCAGATTCTGCATCATGACGTGCAAGAAGATGGTCGAGAACATGACCAGGATCGGTCAGAAGATTTGCTGGAAGGGTTGGCCATTCTTCAGGAAGAAGAGCGGCAATAGGCTGATGGGTTCGAAGAGAATTTTCCCATGCGTCAAGCCACATTTCAATTTGTGTTTGTCTGTTGTTTAAGCATCGATCCAATCTTGCATACCAGCCGCTAACTCCGTTTTGCATAGTCCGCCCCAACCAGTGGGTATTCAATCATGGTTTGAATGTGCCTGTTGAAATCATGAAATGATTCATTCTGAGAGTGACTCATCTCGCGCGGACAACTTTGCGAGATGAATACCCTCTGTATGCCATTCCCACCCTTTCGTTACCCAATCGAACATCGCTTTGAGCTCATCTTTTTCTACTTCAGCCACAGAGGCGACTTTCTTCAAAATGCGTAATTCTCTCCTGTCATAATCTCCATCAGCAGCAGCGAGAAGAATACCATCTCGCAATACATACCGGAGTGTTTTAATTTCAGCATTTTTCAATAAATTTGACAGCCTGTTTGTATCGAACAAACCTTGTCGAATCGAAGTCCGTGCTTCTGGATGAACCATGGCCCTGCCCATGAATGCTTCAAGCAATTGAATCTCTTCACGTACAAGTTCGCCGTCCGCTGCAGCAATTAGAACAAGAAAATCAGCATAGCGTGCTCGTTCAGCAGCATCCAAATCAGCGACTCCGTCGCAAAACATAGGTCTTCAACCTTCGAGTGAATTCAGCAGGTCGTATCCGTCCTGCATCCATGAGTATCCTATCTTTGTCCATTCAATCAGTTGTTGAACAGCATCAGGAACGAGGCCGATATGCTCGGCGATTTCTTTCAGAACTTCAAGTTCATCATCATCAACCGTTCCATCTGAAGCAGCCATGAGAACAGCATCCCGGAGTGCGAGACGCCCAGCTTCCTGGCCAAGGCCATCCAAACATTCCTCAAGCGAGGGAGGGCTTTTTAGCGATCTGCGTAGTACTTCACGTTGATTTGGTGAAAGGAGTGCTTTGCCAAGCTGTTGCTCAAACATGGCGAGTTCATCGACGGTAATTTCTTCATCTACACGAGCCATGTAAGCGAGTAAACGAGCGTAAGCATATCGTTCATCACGGGGCAAATTCTGGAGAATATCTGGTAGCATCCGAACCACTCTTGTGCTTCTCCATCAAGAACCTCTCGCTTCCAAACCCATCGAAATCGATGATTTTGTATAGAATTCTATGAGTCCACACGACTATTGATATGGGAGTATTTCAACGCCTCACCATGCATCCATCAATTAATGTTCTAGGCACGGAACTCAAGACTTGTTCATCCGATCCTCTTACTGGGTGGTATAGGGATGGATGTTGTAACACCGATGACAACGATCGAGGTTCACATACCGTTTGTTGCGTTGTAACGCAAGAGTTTCTTGAATATGCAAAATCTCAAGGTAATGATTTGATGACACCGGCTCCACAATTCTCATTCCCAGGATTGAAGCCTGGTGATTCATGGTGCGTATGTGCACGCACTTGGCTTGCAGCGGTTCATGAAGGATCAGCATGCCCGGTTGATTTGGAAGCTACTCACGAAGAAGCACTCAGCATCATTCCATTTGATCTGCTTGAGACGCATGCAGTGTAGATGGGGAGTATTGAAACACAAAGATTCTCATCGTTAGCCAAATGAGTACTCCCCAACACAACATATTGGCGAGACCCATCCACTCGATCTGAGTGGGATATTTTTCAGAGAGCCAACCAATAGTCATGCTTGAACCGACTAAACTTCCCGCATAAACAGGGATTGCGGCTGGCAAGGTCCATGCGAGAGGTTTGTGATTATTGAACGTGTAAAATCGATGAACAAAGTGCGCAAATATGCCAGTGAGGCCCCAGAAAAGCCCCCACAAAATCCGAACATCGACCTCTGGAAGCAACAGCATAGAGAGGGTCCAAGCAGTGAAGAAAACAGCACTGTTAAACGCTCCAGCGAGAGCAAATCTCCCTAAAGATCCTCTGGGGACTAGACGCTCATGCATTGTAGTGAAATCAGTCATCATTGGTGACCACATCACTTGGTTTACCAGTCAACGTGGCTCGCAATCGTTCGTTATCTTCCTGCATTGCATCCATCCATTCGTACTTTACACCGAGTTGCTCAGCTAGGACGCCTAAAGCAAGCGAATCTTTCGGTAAGCATTTACCGCCAAATCCACGATACAAGCCAAAAATAGGATCGAGATGAGAAGGGCCGATGGGTTGTGCTTGTTCCGCTGTAATAATCTCTCGAATCTTATACCAATCCTCGCCAAGGCCATCACAAATATCGTACAGTTGATTCGCAAATGTCACCTTCATCGCATAGAATGTATTCTTGGTATATTTGACCAATTCAGCTTGTGTCGGTGTAACATGATATGTTTGCTCTTTTCGCAAAACACCGGCTTGACGGTGTTGCTCAAAGACGCGTTCAGCCACATCTGCATGATGCGTTCCACAAACGAGAATGTCCTGATTTGCAAAATCTTCTAAACGTTGTCGTTCGACAAGAAACTCGGGAGAATAAGCGATCTTGAGGTTAGGATATTTCTCATGATATTTCTGGGTAGTTCCTGGAACGACCGTACTCTTGATTACAGCCGTGAACCCATCAGGCAAAGCATCGAGTGTCGCCTCGACGATATGCGTGTCACACGCACCCGTTTCTGGATGAGGCGGCGTTGGAACAGCGATGTATGCAAAATCGACATTGTCGGTTACGATGGATAAATCAGTCCCACGTACTGGATCGTGAACAAACAGCTCGTGCGCATGACCAAAGCAGTGTTCAATCGCTCCGCCAACCATGCCTGCGCCAATAATTCCAATTTTCATATACTCACCTTTTTCGATATGGTCGCGGGTTTAGTTTCCCATCGCGTGCCATAATACTTGCTTGGAGGAGCGTTTCTGGCGTACCACAATCGACCCAAGTCTCCGCTCCAACTGAGATAAATTCTGCTTTATCCTCAGCGATGTATGCTCGATTGATGTCCGATATTGAGAATGCATCACCTTTCTCAGCAACAGCAGCATCGAGTTTGTCCCAGAAGGTTTCATCGAAGAGATAAATTCCACCGATCGCAAGATTTGAAGGAGGGTTTTCAGGTTTCTCAACAACATCGATGATGTTCCCATCATCATCAAGGACAGCTACGCCAAATGCTTGTGGATTCGCTTCTTCACGGGCAAGCAAAAGGCAACCAGGAGGTTGTTTTGCTTGCTTAAACTCTCGAACAAGATTGTCAAACTCGACGGTTGTGATGTTGTCTGAAAAATAGATCATCAAACGACAATCATCGTTGTGAGGCCGTGCCAGTTGCAAAGCATGTGCAACCCCTTGTGGCTCTTCTTCCAAAACGTAATGAATCTGTTCATCTTCAAGACTTTGTCCAACGTGTTTTGCAATGTGACCGATGTGTTCATTCGAGATGATGGTGATTCGACGTATTCCACCGCGACGAATTGTTCCCAATGCATAATCAATCACTGGGCGATTGAAGAGTGGTAAGAGCGTCTTCTGGGTGTATCTCGTGAAAGGATACAAACGAGAGCCTTTTCCTCCGGCGACGAGAATTGCCTTGGTCTTCATGATTCCATCACTCAGCGAGACCATACATGTTCTTTGTCCTCAACCGAATCTTCCAGAGATGTAACGCCGAGTTAATTCCTTGTTTGGATCACCGAAAATGACCGATGTTTTGTCAAATTCAATCAATCTTCCAAGATACATGAATGCGGTGTAGTCACTGACTCTCTGTGCTTGTGACATGGAGTGTGTTACAATGACCACAGTAAAGTGCTTCTTCAGCTCTAAAATCAATTCTTCAATTTTTGCAGTAGCAATCGGGTCGAGTGCAGAACAAGGCTCGTCCATCAGGATGACTTCTGGCTCAACGGCAATTGTCCTCGCGATGCAAAGACGTTGCTGTTGACCTCCGGACAAACTCGTGCCCAACTCGTGAAGTCGGTCACTGACTTCGTCCCATAGTGCAGCTCTCCTCAATGCACTTTCAACAATCCGATCCAACTCACGACGGCTTGGATTGTAGTGCAATCGAACACCGTAAGCGACATTGTCATAAATCGACTTCGGGAATGGATTTGGTTTCTGGAAAACCATACCAACTCTCCGACGAATGGTGACCAGATCGGCACCACGCGTCATAATGTTGTCATCTTCCAACTCAATTTTACCGTCGATTTTACAGATTGAAATCAAATCATTCATCCTGTTGAGGCAACGTAGAAGCGTTGACTTTCCGCAACCGGAAGGCCCGATTAGGGCAGTGACTGCGTTTCGTTCAAATGGAATTGAAACATTGTAGATGGCTTGTGCATTCCCATAATGAAGGTCTAGATCATGAATCCACATGTGTGCTTCATCATCAATATTGAGTGTTCGCGTCGAATCAGGAATGTCTTCATCATGCGATTTCTGAGTTTCTTCTGACTCAGCAACATCCTCGGTCTCTTCATTGGATTCCTCTTCATCATCCTCGGCTTCTTCAGTGGTTTCATCTTCATTCTCATCTTCTGATTCTGATGAAGCATCATTCTCTCCCGCAGACGCATCGAAGTGTTGTTCGATCAGCTCCTTGATCGCAGTCGATTCTTCGGTATCTTTGTGGCCGTCTACTGCGGAAAGAGAGGTGAGAATGCTCATCGCTTCCCCAACAGTGATTTCATGGGATTCTTCATCGTAATCGTCCATAATCTCTGCGATGCGTTCTTTTTCAGTATCAGCGATTTCACCGTCCACTTCAACTAATTTGTTCATCATGGCGAGTAATGCGCCAACAGTAAGCGTTTTTTTATCAAATTCGGTCGTCATGTGTTCGAATACCTCCTAAAGTGAGCACGAAGTAGAATGGCTGCTGAATTCACTACGAGTAGCGTTCCAAGGAGGACAATTGAGGCTCCAGCAGCGGCAACCTTGAACCCTGTTGCAGGCATGTCGGTCCAGCGGTAGACTTGAACAGGAAGAACGGTGTATGCTCCTCTATCGTTCGTATCTGCACCGGTGTAGGCACTTGGGTCTGCAGAGAAAAGTTCTCGATCGGACCAAACAGGTAGGTTTTGCATGTACGGTTCAACACCAGGGATCCATGCAAACAAATAATCGAAATTGGGAGCAAAATCATACGAGATGTAAAAGAATGCATCAGGTTCTGTGAAGACGGATGCAACCGCTCCAACCAGGATCAATGGAGCAGCTTCACCCATGATTCTTGACATGGCGAGGATGGTCCCTGTCATCATTCCAGGCATGGCGTGAGGCAGAACGTGGTCTTTCGTCACCTGCCACTTGGTGCATCCTAAGCCAAACGCAGCATTACGTAGGGATGGGGGTACGGCTCTCAGGGCTTCCTGTGATGAAATAACAATGGTTGGCATAGCCATGGTCGCCATTGTCATTCCTGCCGTCAAGACTGTACCTCCAAGGCCCAATCCTATTCCTCTGTCGGTTAGGAAGAGGGCGAGGCCAAACAGACCGAAAACGATTGCAGGAACACCCGCAAGGTTGGTGATAAGTGCTTGAATAGCCCTTCGGAACCTGTTGTTCGGAGCGTATTCTTCCAACCAGATTGCTGCGCCGAGTGAAAGTGGAATAGCGAAAAGCATGGTGTAGGAGACCACATAGACGCTTCCCCAGAATGCTGCACGCAAACCTGCCTTGTATGGTTCAGAAGATGTGAAATCCGACCATATGAAAGGGATGTGAATCCCGACAGGTATAGAGACCATGGCGATGGCCAATGCGACGAACGCAGCCATGAGCCATCCGTCTCGCCCCTTCACGACCAAACGCAATCTGTCATCTTTGAATGTGTTCGAACGTGTGAGTTGCAGAGCTCCAAGAACCAGTTTCTTGATGCCTGAGAGCATAAAGAGCAACAATAATCCTCCAACAATCCAGCCTTGGACAAGAATCCATGTGATGGCGATGTACCATGTAAGGAACGTAAGGGCAAGCAGAACGAGATCAACAACTCCTTCCGCCTTTGGAATCAATTTCTCTGGTCGTAACTTCACGATATCGGTGGCAGAAGAAACCAATGCAATCGATGCCATGAGCGTAATTGCTCCGCCAATAATAAACGTGAATGGAACGAGCAGTTCAGGCTGTGACTCAGAGAAGGTTGAGAAGAAAATAAGTGCCCCAATGACAGTAATGATAAGTTTCACAATTGCGCTAATCAATCTGTTGGCTAACTCACTGGAGTAAGAGAACCATGAATACTTGGTGTAACGTTCTGATTTGACTTCATTTGTTCCAATCCAAATCATACCATCACGAAGTTTGCGAATGGCTTTCTCTGGAGTTCGCATGACGAAAATCATGCCTACAAGGCCAAACATTGCAAAAAGAGGCAGCCAAGGGTCGCGATGGTCAAGCACGTCTGCCCCACTTTCAAAGTTGATAGGAGCAGCACAGCTTTGCAACCAATCTTGTTGATTCAGCGTCCGAATTCCATCGCAGAAGGATTGAGGTGTCGTTGGCTTCGTTGCATTCAATTCCTTTGCATTGTTGCAGTCCTTTGTTGCATACTCAAGACTACTCTTTTTGTAAGTATCACTGCATTTATTCACAACAAGCAGTTCAACATATTCGTCGATCGCCTCTTGTTCATCCTCTGCAAATTTGGATTCCATGGAACGGCCTGCCCACGTTCCTTGGCCGTCAATGAGGTTTGGGACACCATCGTTATCGATGTCTCGATCTTTTGTATCATCGTGAACACCATCGCCGTTTTCGTCATGCAGATGAACGAAGAGGGCGAAGTCTGATGCGTTGATATCGTCCATCAGCGCCTCAATCCGGGCTCGTTCTTGTTCATCATCGTCTGCAATCTCGGTTAACTGATTGCTCAACGAGTCAAGTGTTGAATCTTTTTGGGAAATCCATTCATAGTCTTCAGGGCACTGATTTGGGTCGCCATAGATAGGGTTTTTATCGCTATCTTGATCGATATCCTCATCACAAACATCAATGATTCCGTCGTTATCGAAATCATCATCCCCAATAAATTTCGGTTGAAACCAATCGATTGGACTTCCGAGAGCAAAGCCCCCAATCTCTTGGTACGATGATTCCTTGGCATCCATTGGTGGCCCACTGGTTTGTTGAATGGTTACTGTGTAGTTCAAGTCATGGAGGATGAATAACCAATTGTCTGAACTCCTAGAGGGGCTTAAAACAAGAGTATTCGTTGTCTTCGTGTGGAGGATTGAATCAGAATCTTCGACTACCGTTCTTCCATAATCAATTGGGTTTTCTCCATAATCGTTGATGTCGATTCTTCCATCCCCATTGATATCTTCAGAAAGTGGTCCTGCAGCTTTGCTGCACTTGAACGGGCCGCCTGGGATTTCTTCAGGATAATAATCGCAAACCCCGTCACCATCGCTATCTGAATCCCAGAACATGTTTCCGTAACCGTCGTTATCATGATCGTAGTTGATGAACCCCCTGTTATCGATCATCACCCACTCATCATGTCCATCTCCTGTCTCGGAAATTGCAATCTCTAATTCCGTGATGACGTTTAACCCAGAGTCATCAAGTTCTTCGATAACGTATCCGTCCTCGTTTGTGACTTCTCCGATGACGTAACTGCCAGTTAGACCTTCATCGAGGATATATTTCGAAGTCTCTTCCATCGTACAGAATTCAGGAACAAACGACTTGATGTTGGCCGCAGGCTTAAGCAAAATCTCATTTATTGAGTCGAGAGGAATATCGCCAACTCCCTTTTGACTTACTGCAACGACATCTGTTCCTTGACCCGTATTGTAGAAGAGAAGGTCACCGTTTTGCCAACCTGTCCACGGAACCTGTCGATAAATAAGTCGGATTTTCCCATCGCCCCATGTTGACTGGTCGTTGCCGGCAAGTTCCATTGCTTCGTCAAGGTAGGCATCCTCTCCGACAATTTCCCAGCGTAGTCCACGCCAAATGTAGCGCTTAAGAATTTCATCGTCGCTTACATCGGAAGTATCGTTGTCATCGATTTGAATCCAATAATTTCCAAGGTTTGGAGTAGGTGCAGTTTCTCTCCAGTAAATTGTGATTCGCCAATCTTCACCAAGTTTGTACTCGTATTCATCGGCGGAACCGATTAACAAAAGGTGGGAAAGCGACCAAGGTTCAACAGGCCTGTATGTTGTCCGAGCATCTCCTTCATCGCAAAGTGCTCGTTCCAAATCTTCAGCCAGATCCCACGTCGTTTGACCATTCAAATTGAAGGCGTCACCATCGTCGTTGAGAGCTTGGAAGTGTCGCTCAGTCCACGAGGCTCTGATGGTGATGTTTTCACGCTCTTGGCGAAGATCGTCTTCTGCCCAATTTGGATTCCAGGTTTCTGCTTCCCATGAGAGTTGAGTTTCCGCAGGTTTGTGATAATACACGCCTGAATTGGTTCCTTTTTCCGTGTATGTCTCACTGCGCTCAACCTCAAATTCTTCGGTTGGAACGAAAGCCTCACTCGAGATTTGAGTGAGCAAGGTCACCAGAATGATACCACAAGTAACGGCGATAGCAACAAACACTGTTCGTCCTGCTCTCGCAGCGAGGTACCTTCGTTTGAGTGAACGCTTTGGAAGTAGGGATGTGCCAAACAACCCCTTGTCCGAAAGATCGAATTTACTTTCCTTCAATCGTAAGCCTCCCGGAAGCGAGTCATGATTCTGTGGCCAATGAGATTGAGGCCAAGCGTGATGAAAAAGAGGTAAAATCCAACAGCAAACAGCGAGTAGTAAGGCGTTGTACCAATCGGTAATTCTCCGCCAATTCGCTGAGCGATGTAAGCAGTCATTGTTTGCGCACTACGGAACATGTTGTTCGAAAATGTAGCAAGTGTACCGACCGAGAGCGTGACCGCCATGGTTTCACCAATCGCTCTGGACAATGCGAGGATGATCGAAGCCAAAATCCCTGAAAGTGCAGAAGGGACGGTGACTCTAGCAGTCGTTTCAACAGGGGTTGCGCCGAGAGCATAGGATGCCTGCCGTAAGTTGTCAGGTACTGCACGCAGAGCATCCTCTGATAGCGAAGCAATCAACGGAGTAATCATGATTCCAACCACAATTGCACCACTCAAAGGATTGAACAATTGAGGCTCCTCAGCAATCCAGCCCTGTTCGAGGAAGTACGTTCCCACATCAACGACGATTGGGGCGATGACGACGAATGCGAAGAACCCATAAACAACAGAAGGGATTCCTGCCAGGAGTTCAAGAATCGGCTTGACAAAGTTGGCGGTTCGCTGGCTTGCATACTCTGAGAGATAGATTGCTGTACCCAATCCGATTGGAATTGCAATAACAAGCGCTCCAAGAGCGACTTGGAGGGTGGTCTGTAGCAATGAGTTGACACCCATGTGAAGGTCTTCACCAACCGTTACTACGCTGACGGTGCGTACGTCAGTCTTCCACCAGGTTTGGGTAAGGAATTCTCCGAGAGAACCGTTGACGCGAGCTACGAAATCGAAGTAACATAGAACCAACGTGACCAAAACAATCAGAATCATCAGCGAACGAGAATCACCCTCCATGATGGCGAACCGTTCAGCACCGGCTTGGTTCCGACTGTCACTGATGACAATACCCATGAAGATCAACGAACCACCAAAGAAAATTGTGTGTCCTGTTTGAATTTCATGGAAGGAAAAGATTGCAAAGAACAGGGACGTCAAACCAATTGCAATCAGGGGTACGGGATAGCCCCCATCGATTCGGCGCACCATGATGGTGAGGATGGCCATCAGCGCGAGTAGCAACATCAGAAGGATAGGACTTGGAGGGCTAATGAGGGACATGAATCCGATTAGGACGATGAGATAAGCCACACTCTTGAGCGTTGGAATAATGGAATCGATGGTCTCAACAGAGAGTTTTGGAAGCCACTGTGGACTGAAAACCGATGCAGCAAGGACGCCAAGTGTGAGCAATCCAATGAGAATGCCTACCCAGTCGACATTGGGCAGAATAGGATCGCTATCATAGGCATTTGGGATACCATCGTTGTCCATGTCATGGTCAACCTTGTTCGCAATCCCATCTCCATCAATGTCGTTGTCTGCTAAACCTCCCTGGCCATCGGATTTGGTGTTCCAGACACCATCTTGGTCGTAATCATACGGGAGGTCATCGTCCCCGACAAGGTCCCAAGCATTGGAGCCGTTGCCTAGTTCTTCTCCCACTTCTGCGATACCATCCATGTTTGCATTGGCCTTGAAGGCCAGATACTCGATGGTCAATTCCAGATTGTATGCTGTTGCAAGGGCGTGAATATCGTCGGAGAGGTGATTCTCTTGAGTGAAGCAACCATCCACAACCTCAATATCAGCATTGTTGAGAAGGACTCCTAAATCGGATTGGTTTGCTGAATCATAGCCGCAATATGAATTCATTTCGACTCGAACAAAATCTCCTTCCTTGTATACGCCGACCGTTGAATATTCATTCAATCCGAGTGAATAGTTTTCCATATCCATACGGACATCGTCGTCTCCGATCCAAATCGTTACCCACCAATCCCGAGCCAAATCTGGATTTTGCGTATGCAGAATGAGTGCTTTTTCATTTGCAGAAATAACGCTTAGAGGAATTCTTGGGTATTCACTGTCCCATTTGTCTGGATTGTTTGTGAAATAATCTGTGAGGTAGGGTCTCCCGTCATCGACCCTAGGTCCCCGTATTTCCGTCCCATCTTCGAGCGTGAAGACTGATGGTTCTCGGTCATCTCCCTCAGGGTAGGACTTTGCATCAGCATCCCATTGGAAGCGATCGATGAGTGGATCAGCCAAGACCACTTCATGGTCCATGTCGAATTCAGTGATACACAATGAATTCAACCACAAAGGGTCGGTAATGGAGCCATCAGAGTAATTTGCCGCATCTTTGATGCTTGCTTGCAGGTCTTGGTCCCAATCTTGTGGTGGTTTGAAATCGTCAGCTCCACATGCGAAGCCTCTGTAGAATTTTGAGCCGTTGTCAAACAGGACATAGACAATGCCCGAAGTGATCATCACAACGGTTGCTGCGAGCGCAAAGAGAACAAGTCCCGGGGCGCCTTCTTCTATCCTGGCACGTATTCGCATTTCGACCACGGCCTTGTAAGAACCTAAGGGAATTTTGGCTTTGCTTAGCCCTCAATATTCTATATATATCTAAATATATGCAAATAAAAAAGGAGAGGCCGGGCACCTGAATGCCCGACCTCTCGGATTCATCAAGAACGTGTTCTTGATGGTTACAACGATCACTCGTTCTTACTCAATCAAGCGTAAACGCCTTGAGCAAGGATACGACGGATCATCTCTTGGTAAGTGGCGTCATCAAGAGGTACGTAACCGACCTCTGAGATGACAGCGCTACCGTCCCCTGAGAACGCCCACAGGAGGAATGGGGTGACATCATCCCAGACAGCGTTGTTCACGTTCATGAACAACGGCCTGGACAATGGCGCGTAGCTTCCATCTCGAACGGTCTGTGGAGTTGGGGCCACAGCGTCTTCAGGAGCGTCTGCAACACCATGGGTATGGTTGTTGGAGACTGCAACAGCACCGAGTGTTGCCATGTTCTCTTGATAATATGCGTATCCGAAGTATCCGATTGCGTTCTCGTCAGCGAGGAGTGCGTTAACCAATACATTGTCATCGGCTGATTGTGTACCGGAACCAAATCCTGCAGCAGCTTCGTGAAGGATCTCTTCGTAGAAGTACTCGTATGTTCCAGAGTCAGCGTCAGGGTAAGCAAGGACGATTGCATCTGCGTTACAGTTTGCACTGAGGTCAGACCATTCCTTGATTCCGTCACCGTCATCTTCTGGTACAACACTTGACAAGTCAAGACCTGCTGTAGTCAATTCAGCATCGGTTTCTGCAGAGAAGACCCATCGGAGTTGAGCAGCGGTCATGCCGCCCATGTTCTGCATACAAACGTCAGCAGCACCGCCCTTCTTGGAGACAACTGAGAGTCCATCGACTGCAACAACAAGTTGTGTTACAGTAATGGATGTGTCACCAACAAGACAGTTGAGTTGTCCATTTGCGTCAACAGTTCCTTCTGTGCTCTTCCAGTCACGGGACATGTCGCCAATGTCGACAGGTGTACCCTTAGCGGAGTTTGCACAGACACGTCCTGCACCGGCACCAGATCCACCGCTTTCGACGGTAATCGATGTGTCACCGCAAATTGCTTGGTAGTCTTCTGCCCACGCTTCAGCAAGTGGTAGAACGGTTGAGGAACCAGCAATGGAGATGCTTCCTGCTGCACCACACATGTCTTCGAAGATGGCGGAGTTACCTTCAGTAGTTAATCCCTGGAGGTAGGCCAATCGTCCATAGACCATCTGATGTTGTTGGTAATCGTTCAAGGAAACGTATCCAACTTCTCCGACAGCTTCGTGTCCAGCCTCTGTGTCCAATCCATAGAGCATGAATGGGATGGTGTTCTCGAGCGTTGCACCATCGACGAGGAGGTTCATGAAGAGCGGTCGAGAGAGTGGGTTGTAGGATCCATCACGAACACTGTTAGCGTTTGGTGTAATCATGTTACCGTCACCGTTCTCGATTGCAGCAGCAGCGAGTGTTGCCATGTTCTCTTGGTAGTATGCGTATCCGAAGTATCCGATAGCGGTCTCATCGCCGGTTAGAGCGTTGACGAGAACGTTGTCGTCAGCAGACTGTGTTCCTGCACGGAATCCTGCAGATGCCTCGTCGAGTGCAGTTTCAAAGAAGTACTCGTAGGTACCAGAATCTGCATCAGGGTATGCGAGAACGATTTCAGCGTCACCACAGTTTGCGTTGAGGTCAGACCATTCTCGGGTTGTGTCACCGTCATCGTTTGCGATTTCAGTTCCGAGGTCCATGCCTGCAGTTGTGAGTTCAGCATCAGTTTCTGCGGAGAAGATCCAGCGTAGTTGGTGGACAGTAAGTCCGCCCATGTGCGTGTTGACACAAACGTCAGCAGCGCCGCCCTTCTTCATGACAACGGACAATCCGTCGATTGCGACCTGGATTTGAGCAGCATCACGGGATGTGTCGCCAGCAAGACAGTCAAGGATGAATCCGTTTGCCTGTCGGTCAGCTTCGGTGCTCTTCCAGTCACGGGACATGTCGCCAATGTCGACAGGTGTACCCTTAGCGGAGTTTGCACAGACACGTCCTGCACCGCCACCAGATCCACCGCTTTCGACGGTGATGGTGATTCCATCACAAGCAGCCTGGTAGTCTTCTGCCCATGCTTCAGCAAGTGGCAGAACGGTAGAGGAACCAGCAATGGAGATTGAACCATCTGGTCCACAGAAGGAAGCGGTTACACTTCCAGCGAGTCGACCGAGCATGACAGTGTCAAGCGAGTCAGGTAGCGCAACGTATCCTACTTCAGCAACGAGGAGATCGCCACCGTCACCAAGTCCGAATTCAAGGAATGGGACTGTGTTTTCGAGAGAATCCTCATCGTTGAGGAGGTTCATGAACAATGGACGAGAGAGTGGGTTGTAGGTTCCATCGCCAACAGTTGTAGCGGTTGGAGCAACCATGTTTCCGTCGCCGTTCTCGACTGCGGCAGCAGCGAGTGTTGCCATGTTCTCTTGGTAGTATGCGTATCCAAAGTATCCGATGGATGTCTCGTCACCAATGAGTGTGTTGACGAGAACGTTGTCGTCAGCAGACTGTGTACCGGCTCGGAATCCTTCTTCAGCCTCGTCAAGAACAGTCTCGTAGAAGTACTCGTAGGTACCAGAGTCAGCGTCAGGGTATGCGAGAACGATCTCTGCGTTACCACAGTCAGCACTGAGGTCAGACCATTCCTTGACTGCATCACCATCATCGTTGCTTGGGTTGTAAGCAAGGTCAGTTTCAGCCGTGAACATCCAGTGAAGTTGGTCGACAGTGAGTCCACCGAGGTGTGTGTTGACACAAACGTCAGCAGCACCGCCCTTCTTCATAACAACGGACAATCCGTCGATAGCGACCTGGATTTGACGAGCAGAGCGAGAGGTGTCTCCAGCGAGACAATCCATTGTAAATCCGTCATCACGTCGGTCAGCCTCTGTGCCCTTCCAGTCGCGGGACATGTCGCCAATGTCGACAGGTGTACCCTTAGCGGAGTTTGCACAGACACGTCCTGCACCGCCACCAGATCCACCGCTTTCGACGGTGATGGTGACGCCTTCACAGTTCTCTTGGTAGTACTCTGCCCAGATTTCTGCAAGTGGTAGAACGGTTGAGGACCCTGCAATCTTGATGGAGCCATCTGGTCCACAGGTTACGGTACCTACATCGATTCCGTCACTGTGTCCGCCAATTTCTGCGTCCAATCGGTCGACCATTTCTGAATCGAGTGTAGATGGGAGCGCGACGTAGCCAACTGCAGCGACGAGTTTGTCGCCACCGTCACCAAGTCCAAACTTGAGGAACGGAACAGTGTTTGCCATTGAGTCAGCGTCTACGAGGAGGTTCATGAAAAGCGGTCGAGAGAGCGGGTTGTAGGTTCCATCCCCAACGGTTGTAGATGTTGGAGCAACCATGTTTCCGTCGCCGTTCTCGACTGCGGCAGCAGCGAGTGTTGCCATGTTCTCTTGGTAGTAAGCGTATCCAAAGTAGCCGATGGAGGTTTCATCACCAACGAGTGTGTTAACGAGAACGTTGTCGTCAGCGGATTGTGTACCGGATCGGAATCCTTCTTCAGCCTCGTCAAGAACAGTTTCGTAGAAGTACTCGTAGGTTCCTGAGTCAGCGTCTGGGTAAGCTAGGACAATCTCTGCAGCACCGCAGTCTGCGCTGAGATCGGACCATTCCTTTATTGCGTCACCATCGTCGTTAGCAGGCGTGTAACCTGTGTCTGCTTCGTTGGAGAACATCCAGCGAAGTTGGTCGACAGTGAGTCCACCGAGATGTGTGTTGACACAAACGTCAGCAGCACCGCCCTTCTTCATGACAACGGACAATCCGTCGATAGCGACCTGGATTTGACGAGCAGAGCGAGAGGTGTCTCCAGCGAGACAATCCATTGTGTATCCATCGTCACCACGAGATGCTTCGGTGTCTTTCCAGTCACGAGACATATCGCCGATGTCGACAGGCGTACCCTTTGCGGAGTTGGCGCAGACACGTCCTGCACCGCCACCAGATCCGCCGCTTTCGACGGTGATGGTGACGCCTTCACAGTTCTCTTGATAGTACTCTGCCCAGATTTCTGCAAGAGGCAACACCGTCGAAGAACCTGCAATCTTGATGGAGCCATCTGGTCCACAGGTCACGGTACCAACATCAATGCCGCCGTCATCAATAACAGTCGTATTGTTGGTATCGGTATTGTCGTTGTTGTTGTTCGAGTCCGATGTGTCATCGCTGTCATCATCGTCATTGCCAAGACAACCAGCGAGTGCTGAGACCATCATGAGGGCAATAAGGGCTATCGCTTTTTTCTTCGTATCGAGGGATATCATATTCTCTTCCCAGTCCATCGTAATTGTTTCTCTAATTGTTATTGGTCTACGGAACCTACATTCATCTAAATATATCTATATACAACTATATACAAATTGATGTTAGAAGGTAGATAGTGGGGACATATGTACCAAGGTGAAAAAATGAAATCTACCATTGGAGTCGAGTATAGGAAATTACAGGTGACGGGCGGCTCGACGTACATCGTTTCGCTGCCTAAGCGCTGGATTAAAGAGAACAATCTGAAACCTAGCGACACCGTTGGAATCGAGCACTTGTCATCCGGTGAAATCCAGATTTCGCCAAAGGAAAACAAGAATTTGCGACGTACTGTCGACCTGGATCTAGCCAAATACCCACGGGGTGCGCTATACGATTACTTGATTGGAATATACGTGAGTGGGGCAGATCTCATTACGATACGAGACAAAACGGAACTCGGTATCAAAGAGCGAAGAATCATTCGACAATTTTTGAGAGACACCCGTGGAATGGAAATCTCCCTCGATGAGGACAATTCTATTACCATTGTCTCACTCCTCAACCCGAATGAACTTCCGTTACAGGTTAGTTTGAACAGAATGTATCTTCTCGTGACCAGCTTGGTAGAGGATTCTTACGGAGTTCTTTCAGGAGAAGATGTTGAAGAACTCAGCGATCATGACGACCGTGAACGGCAAATCGATGCTCGTCGCTTATTGGTCGATCGTCAGGTTGCCATGGCGCTCAACTGCCCTCACATTGAGCGGGCGTTGGGTGGCAACCGCTATCAAGCCATGCAGCATGGAGCTATGTCTCACT
>DAKS01000009.1 GCA_002499195.1 Euryarchaeota archaeon UBA443 | reverse complement strand
GCTTTCTTTTCTTTCTTTGCAGGCTTTGGCTCGGGTTTTGTTTCTTTAACCGGTTCTTCCTTTGCACCTTGAGTGCGGAGTTTTGCCATCTCTTCTTCACGGCGTTGAATATCTTCAACGGATGTACCTGTTTGAGCAGCAAGTGCGCGACGACGATCTTCTCGGGCCTTACGTTCAAGTTGCTTGTGCTTGGCCTTGTCGATGTTTTGCAACATGTACATCGCATCGTGCTCCAAGAGGGGTGAATCTGAAATTAAGGTGATATCCAACCATCCTCCATCTTCTACGATAAACTCAGCCAATGGTTCGAAGTTCAAGTCAGACTTCTTGATTTGCGTATAATGCATTGCGTTTCCAGTACGATGTTCAACACCAGAGAAGTGGCAATAGAATTCCTTGGTACCAATCGATTCACGAACCATGTCGAATAATTCACCATAATCTTCGGATGTCTTCATTCGTCCATGTCCACGAGCGTGAATGTGAGCAATGTTGAGGACAGGGATGGCACCTTCGACGTGATTGACAACTTCGATGACCTCTTCGAGGCTGCCCCACAATTCTTGTCTTCCAGATGTTTCGATTCCAATCTTTGACGGTGTACCATCCTTGATCCAAGGGAAAACGGGAAATTCATCTTCATCATCGTGCCAAATTTCGTTGACACGCTCAACGATACTGGAAAAGATATTCGCTACTTGTTCGTTAGCAACCGTTCCGCGTCCAAAGTCGCCATAATGCCCAGTATGGAGCGTGATGTGGCGTGCGTTGATGGTGCGTGCAGCTTGTAAGGTCGCCTCAATTTTAGCAAGGGTTCTTCCCCGAGAGACGCGATTTCCAAGCAATTCTGAATAATATGGACCGTGAATGTTCATTTCAAAATCTGCTTTGTTTGCAAGTACCCCAGCCTGCCAGTACTGTTCAAAGTGTTGAGGTTGAATTAATCGAACCGTTTGTGCCTCCATCGTCTCGAGTCCGAGAGCGATAATATCGTCCATCCCTTCAACGATTGTTCGCCCCTTACAGGACAAAGGTACGCCAGCAGGACCTAGTTTCACACCCATCATTCCACCCCCGCGAATACAAGCCAAACAGTTCCCTACATTAACCCCTTTCCGTCACTCGTTTGCCGGAAATCTGTACATAATGTACAATACGACGGTTCATGAAGGTGAAATGAAACGACAGCATATGTCGGAAATTGTTGAAGCAGCAATCGCTGCCTTCCGTCAAGGTGACCCAGTTTGCCTGTTTGATTCGGACAAACGAGAAGGTGAAACCGACCTATTGTTCCCTGCTTCTTTTGCCCAGCCAGTAACGATGCGTCAACTCCGTCAAGACTGTGGAGGTCTTCTGTTTCTAGCGATTGGACACGATGTTGGCGAAGCGTTTGGTTTACCGTTCCTTCAAGATTTGCATACTCATGATGCACTGACAACGGAGTATCCTGTTCTCGCCGAGTTAAAGACGAATGATTTGCGTTACGATTCACGATCCGCATTCACACTTTCACTCAATCATCGTGAAACCTATACGGGTATCACAGATAATGACCGAGCATTAACAACCCGTCGTTTTGCTGAATTAACAACCACTGTATTCGATGAAAATCTATCCGAAGTCGAGGCACAACGCCGAATGGGTGCGGAATTCCGTACACCTGGCCACATTCCTGTTTGTCGAGAATCGCAAGGCGGTCTAATGACGCGTCAAGGCCATACCGAACTTGCAGTTGGAATTGCTCGTCTTGCCGGGCTGGTCCCGGTCGTTATCGGAGCAGAAATGCTGCAACCTGATGGAGATGGAGCACTTTCGGTTGAGGATGCTCGATCATGGGCACAGGAACGTGGAATACCATTCTTGGAAGGTGCAGAAGTCATTGCAGCATTGCATGGGCAATCTCAAGAACATGATTCTTCTGCTTGATGTGGGTGAGGACGATGAAGAAGGTTCTGGCAGTTGGTGTTTTTGACCTCCTTCACGCAGGACATCTCCACTATCTCGAGCAAGCTAAAGCCCTTGGTGATCACTTGACCGTGGTTGTCGCCCATGACGATACTGTCCGTAAGCGCAAGCACGAACCCGTGACAAATCAAGACCTTCGACGAAGAATGGTTGAGGGGCTAAAACCCGTTGATGTTGCTTGTATTGGGAATCCTCCAGAGGTTCCTATTTACGATATTTTGCCTGAAATTCAACCGTCAGTTATTGCATTGGGTTATGACCAAGAACATGCTGAAGATAGGATTCGTTCGGCTCTAGATGAGCGTGGTTTTTCCTCGATTGAAGTTGTTCGGGTCGAAGGTTTAAGTGACGATTTAGATGGTACTCGAAAGATCATTGCTCGAATTGTTGAGAGGGCGAAAGGAGGTGAATTCTGATGTTCACTGGCATAGTCCAAGGTAAAGGAGTAATTACTTCTATAGAATCTGGAAACGAGATTACGACACTTCGTATTCAAGTCCCTTCGACCGAAGGATTATCGATTGGTGCCAGTATTTCAATCGATGGAGTTTGCCTGACAGCGACAACATTTTCTGATGGAATTGTATCCTTTGATGTCATCCCTGAAACTCTAGAAAAGACAACACTCGGACATCTCGAGCAGGGGCAACAAGTGAACGTAGAGCGTTCATTGCGATATGGAGATGAAGTTGGAGGACACCTTCTCTCAGGCCATATCATTGGTCGAGGTCTCATCAACAAGGCAGATCGTATTGGTGATGGTGCACAATATACTATCATGGCTCCACCCGATATTAGAAAATATATCGTAAGCAAGGGATATGTAGGCATCGATGGCATTTCTCTTACGATAGGGGATGTTTGTGAAGACGGTTTTGATTTGCATTTAATCCCTGAAACAATTCGACTCACTACTATTGGTGACAAACAGGTTGGCGATGCAGTCAACCTTGAGATTGATTCGACGACAATGATGGTTGTCGAAACCGTTGAACGGATGATGAAGGAGGAATAATAATGACAAACATTGCAGCAGTATGCGCTACTTACCATTTAGAAGAGATTGAGAGAATGATTACCATTGCTACATCTCAAGCAGAAGATTTGGGTTACAACATCGTTGAAATTGTAAGGGTACCTGGTTGTATGGAGATTCCACTTGCACTCGATAGAATACTTGCTGATGACGATATTGAGGGGGCATTTTGCCTAGGAATCATCGAGAAAGGAGAAACCGATCATGGCCTTGTTATGGGTCAAGGTGTTGTGAAAACCATACTCGAATTACAATTAGTTCACAACAAACCAATCGGTTTGGGCATCATTGGCCCAGGAGCCCTTCCAGAACAGGTTGGCCCACGTATAGGACCTCATGCAACGGCAGCAGTCGATGCCCTAAGGCCCTTCTTGGATGATTGACCGGTTCCGTTTTTTGTAGAAAACATAAGCCCAAATCGCGATTATAATCGCTAAATTAGTCAACCATACCCACGGCGTACTCCAGCGATATCCATCTATCTGAATGTCGCTGAATGGAGCTAAGAACGGTGTTGGAAAGAATTGTGCAGTATGTGTTGGTATATCATTGACTATATGGATAAACCATGGAATCCACATCCAGAGTGCAGCATCTCTTGCAGAGAGTGTATTGTTTGTGAATAATCTCTGGGTAACTCCTCTCTTCTCAAAGAAAATCCACGTAAATAGAAATCCAATCGTAGCCCAGACGAGGCTGTGTGTAACTTGGTATGCTTCCCAAGCATACCACCCAAAATCAGCCGTGAGCGTATTTTCGTTTACATCAGGTCGTTCATCCAAAAGGAATGAATTTGGAATGAAGACCAAAAGATCGGGAAGGACCCCCATAAGTCCAGCAACCCAGAACTTTGTCCGCCCATTCGTGGCGCCCGAGCCCATTAACCAATGAGAGAGGACATCCATGAGACGAGGACTGGTCAACCAAAAATAAAATGTAGCATGGATTTGCCATCTGTAATTGGGTTAGCCATGCTATACGAGGAAGCCAAATTCATCGGCAATGTAATGCATTCGCTTGACTCGGACGATGTTTTTCCACTACTCAACCTGGGTAGTTCAAGCGATGAACTGGCCAAACATCGTCAGCCTTGGATTGATGAATTCATTTTTAGCAAGGCGAGAGCATCTGGCCACAAGGTTGTCAACGTTGATCTGAAGGCGAATCCCGGTGTCGATATCGTTGGCGATGTTACCAATCCGGAATTCCTTGAAGAACTGAAAACAATGGGTTTCAAATCAATCATTTGCTCGAACATGCTCGAACATGTTCCAACAGATAGCGTTCAGAGAATCTGTGAATCATTGCAACAAATCATTCCAAAGAATGGCTACTTATTCATCTCAGGGCCATACAAATTTCCGTATCATCCTGATCCAATCGATACTATGTTTCGTCCAAATGTCGAGGAATTTGCAGAATACTTCTCGAGTGCAAAATTGATCGAGGGTGCAATCATTACGAGTAACGATCATCGCAAACCAGTCGAATTGGTCAAGAATGTTGCTCGGATTTTCATGCCTTTTTACAAGCCAAAGGAATGGATGTTCTTTCCACGACAATTCCCTTGGCTTTTCAGGAATTATAGTGCAACGTGTCTAGTCTTACAGACATAGACATTACTTGCGATGGACCCATTGTTGGGTGGATGGGTCTCGATAGAACCATTCATCGCTTCCTTGAGGATATTCGAGCCATTCTCGCCCTTCACGCATATTTCCACGTGTTGCATAGTTAGGGTATTCAACCTCAGATTCTCCATCGTACGTCCCGCTACGTTTCTTTCTGAGCAATAGCAATGCAGCAAGAAGAACAATCACAAAACCAGCTCCACCAACAAGTGTTTTACTGCTGAGGAATTCATTGTTTGATGATGTTCCAATCAATTCATTTTGTTGAGAAGAGCAACCTTTTGAGTTAGCTACTTGTTGAGGGTCCGTATTTGCACACTCATCATTTGCATCGTATACACCATCCCCATCGGTGTCTGCTTGCCATGTGGAGCATCCGTTTGGTGCTACAGAATCTGCCATCGTTCCCGGACATTGGTCGAATTTGTTGAAAATACCGTCACCATCATCATCGAGTTGATTCCATGAACATCCATTTACGTCAACCGATTCGTTAACACCGGTGTTTGGACAGGTATCGATCGAAGTGCAGTTTGATGGGCCAGAAGAAGCAGCACCTTGGTCACATACAGTATCTGAATCTGAATCGACTTGAATATCGGAGCAACCAACATCATCGATGACATCTCCTACAAGCGTGGATTCACAATCGTCCCAGTAATCATTGATTGAATCATCATCGGAATCACGTTGTTTACGGTCGCATCCATTTTCATCCGCATCGCCGGCAATTTCTGTATCCTCACAGAGGTCATCGACGTTGATTACCCCATCCCCGTCATTATCTTGCTGTGCCCAACTGCAGCCGTTTGAATCGATGATAATTCCTGAAGCACTACCTGGGCACTGGTCTTTCCCAACACAATTCGATGGGCCATCACTTGGCGCATCTTCGTTGCAAATGCCGTCGAAATCCTCGTCCACTTGCTGGTCCGTGCAACCGTTTTCATCGGTACCAATTCCGTCGGGAGAATCAGGACAAAGGTCTTCGAAATTTGCTAAACCATCCCCATCATCATCAAGTTGGTCGCCACCACATCCAGATTCATCAACTTCAACATCAAGGCTCGTTCCAGGACATTCGTCAATGGTATCAATGAATCCGTCTCCATCTGAGTCTGGCCGCCATTCTGTGTAGTTGCTAAGATGGTCTGGCTTAATGTAAGCAGATTGCTCCAGTGGATGATAAACGGGAGAGAGGATATTGACGGTGTTTATTATCTCACTTGAGCGAAGCAGAACCAATTCGTTTCCATCGATATCATATGAATGAAGTTTCGTGAGTGCTCCTTCTCCTTCTTCACAACCCCATGAACAGTATCCAACCATTACGGAGGCATACATCAGGTCACCACTTCTTGAGAACGTAATATCGGTAATTTCTGATTCATTTACAGTGAGTTTTGTGGTTTTACTCAATTCAAGATCCGATGTTTTGTAAAATTCCAAGTTTTCATCATCTGACGTCAATATATAATTTCCATCCGGCGTGAGATAGAACATGTCCGTGTTTTTTGCACGACTTGATTTTACAAATTCATATTCCGTTGTATCCCACATAATGAATTGGTATCCATCTCCACCGATAAGAGAGCCTCCATCAGTGGTAAAGTCAAGATAGTCGACGCTGAAATCGTTATCTTCAAGCAACGTGGTGTGGGTTGAAAAATCTTTGATGATTGTGGTCGTACGGTAATTTATCCAAGAAAATCCAGTGAATGCAAACTTAGTTCCATCGGGTGAAAATCGCACCGTGTCTCGATTAATTTGGGTACAATCATCATATGAATCAAATTCTTCAGAGAGGATTTGTGTTGTTCCATTCCACACCTGATATGGGCATCCTTCATCCGACCAATATGTATTCCAAAAAATCAGTAGGTCATTGTCAACAGGGCTCCACTCAATATCGGAGATGTAGTTGTAATAGCCTCCCGGGATTACATAGAATGATTGAAATTCAGAATTCAATATATGGAGGTTCGAATAATAATCGAATGCTGCGATGTATTGACCATCAGGAGAAATTTCGATTCCTACGTATCCAGAAGAATTTTCGATTTCAGATGTTGAAGTATCCCAGAATACAACTCTTGGGCAATCGTTGTCAGCGTATAATGGACACTCGTCCAGATCATCAACGACTCCATCACCATCAACATCTCTCTGAGTACTTGAACAACCCTTTCTATCAGGAATGGCATCTAATGAGGTATTAGGACATACATCGTCGGAATCAGAGACTCCATCATTGTCTGAATCCGTAAGTTGAGCAACGGAACAGCCGTAACCATCGATGGAAGCATTCGATTTTGTTCGCGGGCAAAGATCATCCCGATCGTTGATACCGTCGAGATCGGTATCCCTCTGACTTGGAGCACAACCTGCTGAATTTGAATCTTCATCGCTATCGGTTTCAGGGCATTCATCACGATAATCGGCAACACCATCACTGTCTGTATCGGGCATATATCCTGTGAGTTGTAGTAAACTAGAATCCTCCCTTGTAAACAAGAATATCTCTGAATCATTCGAGGAAAATGCATACTCACCGTAGCTCTCGGGGTTGAACCTTCCCTCAAGGGACCAATCATCAGTGGAAATCAGTTGAATACCATAATCTGCCCAATAATTTGCTCCAATCAACATCGTTGAACCATCGAATGAATACGACGGTCCTGTGGCGTCGATTACTTCTTCTTGTGTGTAATCTGAAGTGGTATAGATGTAGGTCGAGTAACTATCTGTGAACAATAATTCGCTGCCATCGGGTGAACTGATCATTTCTTCGACGTTTGCAACGGTAAACGACCGAGTCATGACCCATTGGTAACCTGCTAAAGGAACGTTTTGATATTCGTAGACATTCCCGGTTCCATCTGAATTGAGGTACCATAATTTGTCTTCGGAGGGGTGGTGTGCCACGAGCCCTCCATTTGAAGTGGTCCCTTCTACCTCGTCCCAGTCCGGCCCTTCATACATGTGCCCTCCGTTATTACCTGTAGCGACTACTAATCTGTTGCTATCGCCTGACCATGTCATATCTTGAATGTAGTAATTGCTAATATCTTCATCCAACAAAACCTCCCAGTTGGAGGTGCTGTAGATTTTTACGTTCTCCGGAGATGCAAGTGCGAGATACTCACCGTCTGGAGAGAATTGTAAAAAATTGAGATCTTGCTCTATTTCGATTGATTCGATAAGAAGCAAATCAACAACATCGAATAGAACCACATCTGAATACCCGCTAAAACACTCTCTTGCATACATCGCAATGATTCCGTCGCTGCTTGAATCGAACAAGGGGTCGCTCCAGAAATTATTGCATCCTACATCGACCGGGACCTCACGATGAGCGACCCAATTTCCGTAATGTACGGAACGGCCAGATGTGGATTGAGAATTGGAGTCTTCGAATGAAAAATTTTCAGTCATGATTGGATTTACCGTGCTGATGATGAACAGCAGCGACATAATGACTGAGAGAAAAACGATTCGTCTACCCATTGAAAAATAATTAATTGAAGTCCTACATATGTGTTTAGCCGACACTTTGGTCGAGAAAACAGAGGGATAATGTTCAAGTCCATCGGGGTGTTGGTAGTGGAGTGAGTCAAATGTCGGATGTTCACAATGTCATCATTATCGGTTCAGGGCCTGCAGGATATACTGCTGGTTTGTACACTGCCCGAGCTATGCTTGAACCACTCATGTTCGCTGGATACATGTCCGGTGGACAACTGATGTTAACCAGTGATATCGAGAATTTCCCAGGCTATCCAGAAGGAATTGGTGGTCCGGAAATGATGATGCAACTTCGTGAGCAAGCTGAGCGATTTGGATTAAAGGTTCAGGATAAAAACGTCGAAAGTGTTGATACATCCTCTCGTCCATTCAAGGTCACTGTTGAGGGAGAAGATTTCCTTGCTCATTCCCTAATCGTTTGTACTGGTGCAGAATCCATTTGGCTCGATGCACCCGGTGAAGCGGAACAGAAGGGGCGAGGGATTTCCACTTGTGCTACATGCGATGGAGCCTTTTTCCGAGAAGAAGAGGTTCTTGTTATCGGCGGTGGTGATTCTGCTTGTGAAGAAGCGACGTTCTTGACACGATTTGCATCAAAGGTGACATTGGTTCACCGCCGTGATGTATTCCGTGCATCGACCATCATGTACGAACGTGCTGTAAACCATCCAAAGATTGAGATCAAAACATTCCGTCAAGTTAAGGAATGGCTGAGTGATGAAAAAGGACTCACTGGAGCCGTTCTCGAAGATCCAAGAGATGGTTCAACAGAAGAGGTTGCTGCAACTGGTGCGTTCATTGCTATCGGTCACAAACCGATTACAAATTTCCTCGGAGGTCAAGTCGAGACCGATGAGAACGGCTACATCATTAACAAGGAACATACCATGACCTCGGTCGACGGTGTATTTGCTGCTGGTGACGTCGTAGATACACGTTACAAGCAGGCAATTACTGCTGCTGGTATGGGATGTCAAGCGGCTATCGATGCTGAAAAATGGCTTGAAGATAATGTTCATTGAACAACGATGTCTATTTGATTGAGCATCAATACGCCTTGTCATGGTCGATATGCAACGGCATGCCCGTCATCTTGTCCTCCCTCAAGTCGGAGTCGAGGGACAAGAGAAGTTAGCGAAGGCGAAAGTGTTCGTTGTTGGTGCTGGTGGATTGGGTAGTCCAGCATTACTCTATCTTGCAGCGGCTGGCATAGGAACCATTGGCATAATCGATGATGACCGAGTCGATATCTCAAACCTCCAGCGCCAAGTCCTACATCGAACCGAAGATATTGGCCGGTTGAAGGTCGAATCAGCAAAAGAGCAACTTCTTGCACTAGATCCGAATTTGACCATCATCGAACACAAGGAAAGACTCAATCCGAAGAACGCGCTTGAACTGTTCACCGGCTGGGACATCGTCGTTGACGGAACCGATAACATTCCAACTAGATATCTCATCGATGATGCATGTCATCTGCTTTCAATTCCGTGGGTTTACGGTTCAATACATCGTTTTGAGGGACAAGTTTCCTTTTTCTCAACGAAGGATAATCGACGTTATCGTGATTTATTTCCTGAAGCACCTCCAGCATCAGCAATCCAAAACTGTGCAGAAGCCGGTGTGTTTGGTATTCTTCCTGGTGTTGTTGGAAGCATTCAAGCAACCGAGGTGATCAAACATATCATCGGTATGGAATCGAGCCTTATCGGGAGTTTATTCTTGTATGATGCAGAATCTATGACGACGCAATCACTTAGATTCGAGGCACTTGATACGAAACCAGAAATCACTGATTTATCGCATGCTCAACGGCTTTTTGATGATCCAATGTATTGCACACCTCTTTCTCAGCAAGTTCAAGAAGATGAAGACTTAGGCGAATCCATGATGCAATCGATTACTGTGCTAGAGTTGAAATCAAAACAACAAGGTGGCTGGAATCCATTCGTTATCGATGTTCGCAGCGCTGAAGAACTTGAACAGGTTCGTCTTTCAACATTTGATTTACATGTTGTTCATGAGGTTGCAGATACTGCTGCAGGCGATGTTCCGGAAGGACGTGATGTCGTCGTCATGTGTCGAAGTGGAATGCGTTCACAACTGGCGATTATGTTACTCAATCAATCCGGTATCGATCCGAGTCGTCTATACAATCTAACAGGCGGTATCATGGCATGGGGGCAAATTGCTCCAGAAGATATCATTCAAGGCTAATTTGAGGGTGAGGTTCAAAGAGCCGGAGCCCTCGTTTCCTCTTGGTCATCATGGGAAAGGTCATCGTTGCTGACGAGAACCAGGGTCGTCGTACCCTTCTCGCATCAACGCTTGAACGTGAAGGATTCGATGTGACTCGGGCCGGTACATTGCGTCAAGCAGAAGGTACTGCGCTTGCGATTATGCCGGAAGTTGTCTTACTCGATGGTGAATGGAAATCCGGTGATGCTATCGATGCTGCTCAACGATTGATGGGCGATCCTGAATTTGCGTTCAAATGCCGCATCGTTCTTTTGTCACGTTCTACGACGCCGGATTTTATGTTAGTAGCTGCAAAGGCAGGAATTTCTGAGGTAATTGGAAAACCAGTTGATATGAAGATCCTTATTGGACAACTTTGGAAACATAGTCGCAAACAGTTCATACCTCCTCCAGCTGATGTCAACCTCGAAACAGGAGGCGGATCCTTCGATGTAGCCGTCATGGCGGGTGGCGGTGGTTGGGCCCTTCCTATGCTCAAAGGCCTAGTTGGGCCAGACCGAATAAATGAGTCCTTCATAAATGAAATTCTTGTCCAGATGGGTGAAGAAGGAATGGATGTTGACCTTGATTTGGAGGCAACAGATCTTTCCAATCTTTTGCGTGTTGCCCTCAATCGATTGGTTCAGGAGGGAGATGATTCTGCTGAAGCAAAGGGTCCATCCTTTGAAGATTTGAAGAAAAAGAAGTCACTTGGCGATCTCAATGAACAGCCGACGCCTGTTTCGGGTGGTGGAATGGAGTCCATACTTGAACAACAAGCGGCCAACATTGCAGATGAAATTGAATCAAAGATGGATAGTATCCTGGACGAATCGCCTGAACAGGTAGCACTGTTAGAAGATGACGATTTAGAGAGAATCGACCCACAGGTTCTACAAATGACGAGATTGACAACGGAAATGGTACACGAATTGATGTGGGATTTAGGACGTCCTGGGGCAGTTGCAGATATCACACTGATGACAAGGATTGAAGATGCAACGGAAATGCTTGGCGATGTCCTTTCCTCATTGCCCGAATCTGAAGAGGAGTGAAAGGCATGAAGAAAATGCCCCGCCCGTCTGTATCTCAACTTCCACGTCCTTCAGAACTCCGTTTAATGGATGGACGTCAAAATCTTGAACAAATGAAGCAACAGAAAGTTGGCGTCTACAAATGGCGTGCGTTGTTTGGTTTGGTTGCTCTGGTTCTTTGTGGTCTTGCAGGATATTTCCTGTTTCAAGATGCCGTTGAGATCATAGATTGGTTCAAAGGTTTTGGAATATGGTCGCCGGTCTTGTTTGCAATCGCTCTTTCTTTAGCGATCGTTCTTTTGCTGCCAACTCCATTTGTTAAGGTCGGTGCAGGAGCAATCTTCCCGTTTTGGATTGCGGTCGCAGTGAACTTCGTCGCCTCAATGGTTGGCGGTTTAATCGCCTTTGTTTTGGGAAGATGGTTGTTTCGAGATTCGATTAAAGAAGCGATTCAAAACGACAAACGTATGTTGAATATTGAATCCGCTTTAGATGAAGATGCGATGCGTATTTCTGTGTTGGTCCGTCTTTCACCTATCCTTCCAGATGAATGGCTCAATTACATTATGTCAGCAACACCTGTGTCGATGCGAGTGTTTGTACTGTCCAATATTTCAAGTTTGATTTATTGTATAATCTATGCATATTATGGGTATGCTCTTGGTTCTATTGCTTTGAGCCGATCAGGTATGGCCGGACTGACACAATCAAGCGGAGGGCTGCTTTTGCTACTTATGGGAATCATTGCAACCGTCATTGCGACTGTAATCGTTACTCGAACATCAATTCGTGTCCTCAAGGAAGCGATTGGTGAGGAAGAGTGAGTCATTTTCCCAAATTCATGAATCCATAGCCTTGAAACAAGGTAATTCTTCGCCGATACGGGGGCGGGGTCATGACACAGGGTACACAACCAATGATTCACGGTGCTGAATGGATACCAAATGAAGCGTTAACCTTCACACAACCGCTTCTCATCGACGCTGCTCGAGCCGAAGTAATGCGTTTCTTCACTGAACGACATGAAGGCCATGTATTCCTTGCTGCAAACATTTGGGATCATCTCAACGTAGATGGCCAACATTCCTTCGATGGCGAATCTTGGCATGCGTTCAGTGAGCGATTTGTTGATGCCTTTAAGCGAGGATTCGAAGCTCAGAATACGCATAAAATTTCAACAATTCTCGAGCAAGAGGTCATGCCACGCCGATCCATCGATGAGCATCTTCAACGTAGAATCGCACATCTAATCATTGACCTTCGTTTGTGTTTAAGACGTCTTGGCCACTATATGTCTACAACGATGGAACATCGCTTGGAATGGCAACGTCTGATGACCCGTACTCGAGCCATGGATGAACACCTCAAGGAAGTATATTTTTCCGGTATGGAAACACCTGATGGTTCGAGATTTGGAGGAAAGGGATTCCGTTCGACTTGGCAGGAAGGTGTTGTTGCTGTTGCAACCGCACTAAAGCGAGCTGATGAACCGGATAAAACACACTCTCCTGGAAGCGGTTATGACGGCGACTTGGTTGCTCCAATGATTCGTGATGTTGGGTTAGCACTTGCTATGGGTGATACGGTCGTCGACGTCATGGCTGCTCAAATTGGTAAAGCTGGCTCAAATCAAAACGGTGGTCACGAAGGTGCAGGTGGACGAGATCTTCACATCGGCGCTTGGCATGTTGGTGTACTTCCACCAACAGCACCTCTTCCGATTGCAAGTGCTACCATGACAGGTCTTGCTTTCGCTGGGTGGAAGCAGTCCCTTTCACGATTCCACGTCGCTTGTATAGGCGAAGGAGCATCATCATCTGGCGAGTACTGGGAAGCCATTAACCTCGCAGGAGCACGTGGTTTGCCAATTTGTTACATTCTCCAGAACAATCAGATCGCACTCGATACACCGCCAGCACACCAATCGGGTGTTGAGTTATGGGCTGACAAAGCCGTAGCTATGGGATTCCCTGCATGGACTATTGATGGTTCTGACCCTGCAGCATGGCATGCGAGTGTTGCAACAGCTCGTGAATTTGGCCTCGAAGGAGGAGGTCCAACCATGATTCACGTTGAAACCATGCGCGGATGTGGTCACGCCCATCACCATGACGATCTTTATCTCGGCTCAGAAACCGGTACACCTCCCGGCTATGTTGACCGCGAACTTCTAGAATATTGGGCCGATAAAGACCCTATTCCATCCCATCGTACCTTGTTGCTGACTCTTGGTGTCAGTGAAGAAGACCTTGCTGAGATGGAGTCCGCAGAAAACAATCATGTTGATGAGGCTAGGAAAATTGTCGAAGCAATGGAATGGCCAGAACCAGAAACTGTCACCAAGGGCGTAACTACACTTCATGATGCAAGAACCCATGAGGACCGCATTCAAGCGATTGGTTCGATATCTGGTGTTGAATCTATGGCTTCTCTCCAACCACTCGATTATGTTGAATCCGGTGGCTGGACTTATGCACGAGCGATACAACAAGCCATGGTTGACATTGCAAATGAGTTTGGTGATGATTGTGTCTTTATCGGTGAAGATATGGAAGTTGCAGGTGCCTTTGGAATGAACATGGCGCTAAAGAATGCAGGTCACCAAGAAAAGCTGGTTGACATGCCATTGTGTGAATCCATTATTGTTCATACGGGGGTAGGAACGGCACTGTCTGGAATGCGTCCAATGGTGGAAATTCAATTCGGAGGATTTGCAGCTCTAGGATTCAACGCCCTCATCAACAATGCAGCAATGTTGCGTTGGCGATGGGGGGCTGATTGTCCAATGACTATTCGTATACCTCTTGGCGCAAGAACACGTTCTGGCCCTTTCCATGCGAATATGATTGAATCGTGGTTTGCAAACGATCCAGGCTTGGTAGTTCTTGCACCAGGGACTCCACAAGATGCCTACGACTTGTTGATTGAAGCAACGCATCTTGATGATCCTGTTCTATTCCTTGAACACATTGGACTCTATGGATTGAGAGGAGGTAAAACTGGATGGGGTCAAAACATCAACCAGAAAGTTGACACAAAATCTGTTCATTTATCGATTGAACAAGGTAAACGTCATTCGATTGGAAAGGCATCTATTGTACGAGAGGGTGATGACTTAACAATCGTTACATGGGGTGCCATGGTTCATATCGCAGTTGAAGCTGCTGAAGGATTATCCAATAATGGAATCGATGTGGAAATCATTGACTTGCGAACACTTCTTCCATTCGATGCTGAATCCTGTATCGCATCAGTACAAAAAACAGGCCGACTTGTAGTCTTGCAAGAGGGTCAATGGCATGGAGGCCTCGGTCATACTATCCAATCCAGAATCTTGGAATCCACCTTCTACCAACTTGAAACCCAACCTGTTGTGATTGGAGCGATTGATACACCTGTACCGTTTTCGCCTCCTCTAGAAAACCACACCATCCCATCGGTGGAGCATGTTACCAGCGTCATTCAGAAGTTGATGGAATAAACCGCTCTACTACGACGGCTAATAGTGCTCCAATCACCGTACATACGAAGTAAACTGGGATAAGTACCGCGTCGCCAGAAATGAGATTTGGTCCAAAGGTTCGCGCTGGATTCATACTGGCTCCAGTGTATTGCCCAAACAAAAATGCGAGAATTGCTACGGTTGCTCCAACGACGATACCGATAGGGATCCATTGGTCGGTTTTTCGAATAATCCAAAGAATAGATGCCATGAGCAAAAAGGTGATGAAAATCTCAATTCCAATTAGGTTTAACCATGATGTATTGCGTACAGTAGGGCCAGCACCGTTCAACAAGAATCCCGCACATAGTGCTCCAACCATTTGACCAACAACGTGAGCAACTGCATCTTTTCCAGATAGGTTTCCTCTGTACCAGAAGGCAATCGAAACGGCAGGATTGATGTGTGCTCCACTCCAACGACCGATGACAACGATGACCGATGCAACGATCAATCCAAATGCAATCGATACTTCAAGACTCGAACGTTCCATGGCAACACTACCACATCCAACCAAAACCATGGCGAAGGTCCCGCCCGCCTCGATACTTCCGCGCTTCCACATCGTCCATGTGAAATCAATTCAGA
The DNA here is from genome assembly GCA_002499195.1 of Euryarchaeota archaeon UBA443. GTDB lineage: Archaea > Thermoplasmatota > Poseidoniia > Poseidoniales > Poseidoniaceae > MGIIa-L2. Next base: position 39,278 of record DAKS01000009.1, on the reverse strand, counting down.
ACATCATCTTAACTCCATAGTAGGACAGAAGCATCAAAACCCATAACTCATGGGGAGTTTATGGAGCAGAAGGATGAGTTGATGGGAATACCCCAACTCCTTCACTTCAATGCCATGCTTATCACCGGAACGCTGTTCCTTGCTATCGTTTTGATGAAATATCTTGGGCAATCTAATTCTATGATAGTTGTAAGTGTAATTCTGTTGCTATCACTTGGTTTGCTGATAACCAGTGCAGACTTTTTCATTGAAGGGGCAAAGGGACTTGCTCGTCGCGCCGGAATTGCAGAGATAGTCATCGGATTGACCATCGTTTCCATCGGAACCTCACTTCCAGAAATTCTCGTATCGGGTAGTGCAGCCTATGAGGCGAGTCAAGGAAAGACAGGAGCAGCAGACTTTGCGATTGGTAGTATCCTTGGGTCGGTTCTGGTGCAGATTACGCTCATCCTTGGTATCGTAGTGATGACACGCTCAGTCAAGGTTCGGCCATCATGGTTGAATCGTGATGGCGTGATTATGCTTCTCGCAGTTATGCTTCTTCTTTTCTTTGTTTGGACAAATAACGTCCTCGAGCGATGGGAGGGGGCCATTCTTGCATCACTTTACATCGTCTACATTGTTTGGCTGCTGATGAAACGAGAAGCAATTCGTCAAGAAGAGGTAGAAGATTTAGGTGAATACGAAGTTAGAGGTTCGAATTGGAGTTCTACAGCTTATCTCATTATGATATTCCTAGGACTTGCATTTGCTATCTATGCTGCCAATATCTTGGTTGAACAAGCATATGACTTGGCGCTACGGCTTGAGGTTCCGCATTCTGTTATCGGGACAACGGTTTCAGGAATCGGCACGTCATTACCAGAACTTACCATCGCATTGATGGCTGCAAAAAGAAGCAAGGGCGTTGCCATTGGAACCTTGATTGGATCAAACATCACCGATCCGCTCCTATCCATCGGAATTGCATCAATGATTCATCCACTTTCCATTTCTTCTTCAGACAATGGCTTGACCATGGAAGTTATCGCACCAGCAACCGTTCTCGGCGTCTTACTAGCACTCTTCTTCATGCGACGAACGTATCGATTTGAGCGATGGGAGGGAACGTGCCTTGTCCTCTTTTACGCTATATTCCTGGTTGTTCTACAATTGAATCGTTGAATTGATTCTAAATCAAGACTTATGTCCGACCTCCAACTGGGCACACCATGGTCGACTTCCAACTGGATGAAATGCAAGAGATGTTGCGGGAATTGGCTCATGAGTTTGCTCGCGATGAAATTCGTCAAAATGCTGAGCATTGGGATGAAGAATCCATCTACCCAAAAGAAACCATACAATTAGCACATGAAATGGGGCTACTCAATCTTCACATCCCGGAAGAATACGGTGGACCAGGGCTTGGATGTATGGAAGAGGTCCTCGTGAATGAGGAACTTGCATGGGGTGATCCTGGTTTTGCGACAGCAGCCTATGCAACCGCTTTGGCCTGTGCTCCAATCATCACAGGGGCAACCGAGCAACAAAAGAACATCTGGTTGCGTAAGGTTGCAGAAGAAGGAGCACTCGCGTCCTATGCAGTAACAGAACCTGGTGCAGGCTCGGATGTTGCAGCGATTCAAACCACCGCGATTCGCGATGGTGATGAATACATAATCAATGGTTCAAAGATGTGGATTACAGGGGCAGGTTATGCTGATTTCTTCTTCGTTTTAGCAAAAACAGATCCTGATGCAGGTTATCGTGGAATGTCTGGTTTCATTGTCGAATCCAATGCTGAAGGACTTTCGCTGGGAAAGAAGGAAACCAACATGGGGCAACGATGTAGTGATACACGAAGTATTACGTTCAACAATGTTAGAGTTCCTGCGAATCAATTGGTCGGAGAAAGTGAATCCGGCGGTTGGATGAATGCAATGAGTGCGTTCGATTTGAGCCGACCAAACATTGCAGCCCATGCAACAGGTCTTTCGAGAGCAGCTTACGAGCATGCACTTCAGTACAGTAATGAACGTCAAACGTTCGGAAAGCCATTGCATAAGCACCAAGCCATTCAGTTCATGCTTGCAGATATGAAAACCAACATTGAAGCAAGTCGAATGTTGACTTGGAAGTCCGCTTCTGAAGCTGATGCTGGAGTCAAAAATACAGAATCAGCAGCCCACGCAAAGCGATTTGCAGCAGATGCTGCTATGCAAATTGCAACCGATGCAGTACAGGTGTACGGAGGATATGGTTATTCGGAAGAATACCCAGTTGCCCGATTGATGCGTGGTGCAAAAGTGATGCAAATTTACGAAGGAAGTAGCCAAGTTCAACGTATGATTATTGGTCGAGAAATCACCAAGAATCTATGATTGATTTTTTGTTTGTTCGAAGCACTGCATGATAAATGCACTCAAATCTTGCGTGGAAGTGCTTTTCTCTTCATCATCCACTATATCTTCTGAATCTCCACCTAACCAGTTGTCCGGTAGATCCCCCATCTCATCGAAAGCATCAAATTCATCCTCTTCAAAGAAATCGTATTCCTCATCAAATGCATCTTGTTCATCAATCATGTCTTGAGTTACAATCATGTCATCCTGAAACGTGTAGATGTGATAGAGGTCTTCTCTTGGGCAAACAATGAATTGAGCAACAAGAGGTATCTCCATCGCTAATTTCAGATCATCATGAAGGCTTAATACTAGTGATGCAAGTCGATCTCCGATCGGTAAATGGCTCTTATTTCCATGTGTGTTTAGACATAGGTTTACCGTGTAAGAACGAGTACTTTCTGAGTTGAAGTCATTTTTCCATGCGGCCCCGATAATGCTTGTTTCCCAACCAACTTTGCTGAACAGGCCAATTGGGCGTGTTGCAACAACCTCATAGTGGCGTCCAGAGCGTCCACGAATACGAACCGTTATTTTGTAAATGGTGCTTGTTTTTAGTAACTCAATGCCATCCATTTGACAAACATCTTGAAGGAATTTTATCGATTTTTCATGAGGCGAATCGATCATGTTGGCTGACATATCAAGAAGAATCCTCGAGGGTTTATGAACCGAAATTCTCAACATTGTATGACCTGTCGTCCGCTCATGGTTGCACTTGAAGTCATTATTTTGGCAGCAGGGCGCTCCTCTCGCCTTGGTCAGCCCAAAGCGCTTGTCGATGTGGGGGGTCGTTCATTGATCTCTCGTATAGTTGATCGATTGCAGAACTTGAGTAAGGTTACAATCACCGTCGTTACGAATGGCGATTTACTTGCAGACATCATAATCGAATGTCCTTCGATTCATGCCGTTCTAAATCCAGACCCCGAAAAAGGTAGGACCGGTTCAATACGTCATGGTTTGGATAGTATTCTTGAACGTAATGGCCGTTTACCAGATCGTTTGTTAATCGTTCCAGTCGACAGGCCCGGTTGGAGCATTGAAATCATCCGTGATTTGCTTGGTTCTGCTGTAAGTTGTTGTCCATCATGGAATAATCGAGGAGGCCATCCATTGCTTCTGGTTGGAGATGACATCAATGCTGTCTATTTGTCGAGTGGAGATACTCCGCTATCATCGATTATCGTTCGAGAAACCATGTTTTTTGAATTCCCGTTTCTTCATCTTAATATCGATACGAAGGAAGATTTGGACGAACTTCTTCTCGCATCAAAGGAAGATTGGTTCTAGGGCAAATCGTATGTGTAGGGTCAGCGAGGCGGTGCCATGACGGCGAGAGTTCTAGCATGGGTGTTGGAACAATTGCAGCACAACTCACCCGTCGTTCTTGCATCAGTTGTTGGAACAAAAGGCAGCGTTCCTGGGAAAACAGGTGCTAGACTGGCCATGAATCGCCATCAAGACTGGATTGGAACTGTTGGCGGAGCAGGTTTGGAACATCGAATTATCAACCGATGCAAGGAACTTATCGATGAATCAAAAGCCACATCTGAAGTCCATACTTTTGGACTCAATAAAGGGGCGAAGGGCTATGAAGTGCAGCCACTGGACTCCCTATGTGGTGGACAAGTTACCATTTCACTGGAGTTGATGATGCCGATGCCACATATCTTACTCATGGGAGGAGGTCACTGTTCGGAAGCAATCTCCATATTACTGCCGAAAAAAGGGTGGAATTATTCTGTTCAAGATACGAGAGAGGACTTTACAACAGCTGAACTGTATCCTCATGCAATTGAACGTCATCACTCCTCTGTTGAGTCATTTTTTGAAGACGAAACATCACAAACACTAGCTAGATTTTCAGATATTCTCTTGCTCGGACACGATTATTCTGAAGACTTAGATCGTCTCAAACAACTGCTTAGAATCGCAGAATCTGATAGTCTTCCATTGGATGGTAAATCCTTCCCGAGAATCGGCGCTATTGGAAGTCGATCGAAATGGAAGTCGTTCACTGAATCTTGTATCGAAGCGGGAATTGAAGCATCAACACTCAACAATGTACGCTGCCCGATTGGATTGAACATCGGTGCAGAATCTCCCGAAGAGATTGCAATCGCAGTTATTGGTGAAATTTTATCGATGCATAAGGACGTAGACGTCCATGCTCCAAATTGGCGAGACCAGTGAGGTCATCGTATGCCTTCAATGGATGAATCATGGCAATTGCGTAATGGTTTGGTGATACCAAATCGTAGTGTTCTTGCTGCAATGACGAACAAACAAAGTCATGTGGATGGTACACTTTCTGATGATGAGGCCACATTTCTTCTCCGTCGGGCAAAAGGGGGATTTGGAATCATAACTACCGCTGCATCACATGTTCAAGAATCTGGGCAAGGTTGGGTAGGGGAATTAGGGGTTTGGGGGGACCATCATCTACCTGGATTGACCAATTTAGCGACGAGATTGAAAGAATATGAGGCTCGATCATTCGTTCAAATTTTCCATGGAGGGATGCGCGCACCATCTTCCATAACAGGACAGCAGCCTTGTTCAGCGAGTGAAAATTATATTTCAGAAAAAGAAGGAAATTCAAGGGAACTTACAACACAAGAAGTTGAAGAGACGATCAGTGCCTTTGTTGATGCTGCTAAGCGTTGCGAATCTGCCGGCTTTGATGGTGTGGAGTTGCATGGCGCACACGGTTATCTGATAGCACAATTTCTTGGAACAAACACCAATCGTCGAAGCGATCAGTTTGGAGGAAATATGAAGGCTAGATGCAAGTTTTTGTTGGAAATTATTCGAGGTATTCGTACTGTTGTACATCCAGATTTTGCCATTATGGTTCGCCTTTCTCCAGTTTCAGAGGAAATAGGTATCACACTACAGGACACAAAGCAGGTCATCGAGCTGCTCCTTGAAGAAGAAATAGATGCGCTTCACATCTCCTGTTGGGATGTATTTGAGAAGCAACAAAATGGTCGAACCATTACTGAAGAGATCTGTTCGGCCTATTCCGATTCCATTCCAATTGTATCGACTGGATCGGTTTGGAGTGCAAAAGACGCACAGTTTGTTCTCGATCGAGGTGCTCAAGCGGTCGGTGTTGCCCGTGTAGCATTACCACATCCAGATTGGGCTTCGCTCGTCAGTGAACCAACATACAATCCTTCACGACCGCCATTCGCTCCAAAACAACTCCTTTCGGCAGACCTCAGTCCGATATTTGTTGACTATATGCGTCGTTGGAAAGGATTCGTCACTGACGGTCGATGAACACATGTTCACGAAAATGAACGAGTTCAAATACAGATTCACGAATATCATCGAGAGCAAGATGTGCTGCTTTTTTCTCGAATTTCGGTAATCCAGAGTACCATCGTCGAGCAAGTTCCTTGATGGTTGAAACATCTACCATTCGATAATGTAAGTAATCCGTTACACTCGGCATTTCTTTGACGAGAAATTGACGGTCATTCCATACTGAGTTGCCACAGAGCGGTGCTGTATTCTTTGGAACATGTTGCTTGATGAAATCAAGTGTTTGACGCTCAGCCTCTTTCAAACTGACAGAATCGTTACGAACTCGATCGATTAATCCACTTCCGAAGTGATGACGCGTGTTCCATTCGTCCATACCTTCAATCAACTCTTCTGAGACTGAAATGGCAAGATTTGGGCCTTCGGCAATGATGTTCAATTCAGAATCTGTGATGATGGTGGCGATCTCGATAATGCTTTCTCGCTCTAAATCCAAGCCAGTCATCTCTAGGTCTATCCACACCATTCGCTTGTTTGGGTCGTCCATATTTTACCGAGGAGAATCCGGTTCTTGAAGTCGGCGTAGCATTCTTGATGGAGAAGGATACCGGCCATGCATGGTTGATGCCGGTGATGTCATCGAGGAGGCCCTGATTTGGTTCATGCCGACAAAACTCAGGGCCTGGTTCGTTGTATTGCTTCTTCTTGGTGTTGGTCTTGGCGGGATGTATGTTTTCCTTGCACTAAACGACGGAGAAAGTCTTTCTTCACAAGGAAATACTGCCATAGAAAAACAGGGCAATGGCTGGCGTTACTACTCGGTTGTTGCACCAGTCGACACTGGAATCAACGTTTATCACGATCATTTCCGCACAGACGAAGTATATCCAAACTGGCTCCTCGAATCTCTAGGTGTTACCAAAACCTGCGACATTACCTTTGATGGTTCATGGCAAGAACGCTATGAGGCCGACAAAGAATCCTGTTGGGATAATATTACAACATCCGATATCGTGTATTTCTACGGTACGAAAATCATCGGTACTTCTCCTGATGGAGAAACCGACATCCACATTCTTGATGACCCATCTGATGGACATGGAACCGCTGTAACGGGAGCAGTTCTGGATGCGAATCCTGATGCCGTAATTTTCTTTGTTGAAGGCTTTTCAACAGAAGCCGTTCTTGCTGCTTCGAATCAACCGCTTGTTGACATAATTTCCACGTCGTTTGGAGCCATTGGTTCGCTTCCTGTGCCAGGAATTGAGACTGGAACCTATGAAGCAGTTGTTGGCAACAATAAGATGCACACCGGTGCTGCTGACAACACACCTTCGCCAGCAGTTCAAGATGCAACTGCAGGCCCTCCTTGGTCGATTGGTATCGCAGGATACGCTGAGGAAGGCGACGACCAGAAGGAGACGATGAGTGGTTCCTATCCAGATATTGCAGCCGATTGGACTCAATTATTGCCGAATCATGATGATACGGATGGATATCATGAAACCTCAGGAACATCCTTCGCAACACCTCGAACTGCCGGGATTCTGTCGTTTGTTCTTCAAGAACTTCGTAACGAATTTGACGATGGTGGTTCAGGAGCATCCGTGGAACGAGGAGGCTATCTCGTCAACGGAACTGATTCCGAAGGAGAATCGTTTACCATTCGAAACTCAGAGGTTCGAAATGCATTGAATCTGTCCGCATGGTATCCTTCATTCACAACATGGGATCCATTCTCGGGTACAACTCCAGTATCTCCTGTTGCTCCATGCACGCAAGTTGGCTGGGGTGTTGTCAATATGTCCAACATTGAACCCATGCTCATGCATCTAAATGGAAGCCAAGCGATGGATAATCGACCAGGTGACGTGGTCCTTTGCATGACCCTCAACCAAGAAGCTCGTGAGGCTTACTGGGGCGTCTACCCTTCAGCACCTGATGAATCCCTTGTTTCTGACCGTAACGCCATCTTCAGAGAAGAATAATCACAACGGTTCGAAGTCAAGGACAATCTGTCCAAGCATGTTAACACGGACAACTGGTTTGAATCCTTCATGCGGTGTCATTGCAATGGTTCGAGTAATTTGTTCAATCGATTCCTTTGGTAGGCGGACATCGAATCCTTCCATGGTTTCGATATAACCAATGTTTTCCGTAGTTGCATTACCTATTGGCTTGATAATTTCATCCAATTCGTCTTCAAGTGCTTCACCCAATTCGAGGATTTCACTTTCCTCGAGAATGCTGCTGCTTTCATCCTCAACAGACGATGCTTCAGTCTTGACCTCGTGTTCTTGAATATCATCGTTTTCTTCTTCAACTTCATCATCTATCTCATCGTCTTGCTCCACCTCAACAGGTTTCGGTTTCGGAACAACACTGTCAAAGACTTGCGGAATTACAACGTTTTGAATGTCGTAACTTGATCTACGCTGCATGTAGAGGAATCCATACCCAAGCGCAAGCAGACCGATTATAACGAGTGTGAGATATTTGAACAAAACATCACCTGAGTCTTCATCTAATCGTAGGAATAGAATGAACAATGTCAATACTGAACCGAATACACCAAGGCCACGACGCCATCGTACTTCTGCTTGAGTTTTATCAAATCCAGTTATGGCGAGTGCGGTTAGAATCGTTGCTGTAAGGAAGAAAGCAAGGTTTGTTTGATCTTCGCCAAATGCGTAGATTACACCGGTTAAGGCCGCTACAACACCCGAGAAGCCCATGTATTCGATGAAATTAAAGAACTCGTTATCGCTCTTCCATTCAAAGATCTTTGAATCATAAATGCTGTCGGTCTTTGACGACAGATAAATCATGACAGCACCTTCGACGAAAAAGATTCCACCGACCAAGTAACTCCGCATTACTTCGCTTCCGATTTCGAATTGATGGATCAGATTTGCTGCTGTTAAGCCATCGATTAGAGGTAGGAAAAGAATGGAGACTTTGTCACCCTTCTGAATGGCTTCATACGTGGCCCAACCACTTCCTCCAAGCATCCCTAGTCCGTTGACGACGTCAAAGGAGAGGAGCAGTGTGACAATGGCAAGGAATCGCAATTGTGTATCCAATGGGTAAGGCATGAGTGCTTGCAAACGTTCTTTGTCAACGACGTTCATTTCCATGATTCCATAGGAATTCGCCAACCACATTGCGTAAATGATGATGCCAGAGAAGAGCATCGAATAGCCAAAGATCTCACCAGTGAAATATCCTCCATCTGAGAACCCGATCATGAATGAGAAAACGAGTCCAACAGAAAGCAGTGGCATGAGATTGATATCGCCTCGCACCCATGCGTTGAGGATTCCAAAAATACAAGCAACGAGAGGTAACCACGAAGCGGATGGGAGAACTGCCCATACTGCAAATAAGAACCATAGCATTGGAAGGAACCAAGGGAACGGATTTTCCACATGGTCTTTCTTCTGGAGATCAAGAATACTCCACGCCATTGGCATCAACATATGTGCTGCAACAATCATACCTGTAACTCGTGTAAACCAAAGAACACGGATTTCTGAAATATGATATGCATCTGAGAAGACGGATGATTCTAGGAATGCATATGCGAGGCCATGGTCTTCCAGCCAATACATCGAAACGGTCGCTATAGGCGCTAATATTGTTACAACATGGTGTCGATATTGAATCGCTACCAATGCAACAAGGCCATACATGCTGAGGAATAGCAATCCTCCTGATTGGTCCAACATTCCAATGACCAGTAAAACACACAGCATGACTTGATCTGCAGGGCGGCTGAGATGGTCTCGATCAAGACCTCGTTTGTTGATCAATACAAATGCGCCTATCGGAGCAGAAAGGAAAATTAGGTCATATAGAATACCTGCTCTGAACAATTCATTTGTATCGATCGCTGCTTCGGACATAAGCGGCATCGATGAAGCTGCAATAATAAGCAACATGAAGGCTCCAATCATTCTGCTTTGCGATGAAAGAACGTCCATGGAATTGATTTCCCAGAACAAGATTCCGATTGGAATAATATACAAGCCAACGAGGTAGAATGTATCTCCAGTCAATAAGGTAGGATCGAGCGTACTTATTCCAATTGTTGTGGCGAGCAATGAAAACGCGAGTGAAATGCGTCCTATCGAGCCAAAAGAATTGTCTTGTATCATATCTGCTCCGTCAGCTTCTTTGATGTACCATGCATTGGTTTCTGAGTCGTAGGTATATGCGCCTGCAGCCTTCATTTCAAGGAGAGATAACAACCGTCCAATATCGACTTCAACATCCCGAACGGTGTTGAATAACATGTAAACAATCAGTCCGAGAACAAGATATTCAAGCGATAATCCATTCAATGATGAGATTTGATATGAATCTGGGATCTCGAGTTTTCCGCCCAATAGTAGGCCTGAACTGACAATCAATGATGTGATGAGGGCAAGGGTTGAATTTCGTTGTTCAACATCATCGCCTTGACGAGCCTTCAGCATCGATTCATAGACCATTCCTAACAAGTAGATGACGAAAATCCAGGTGACAAACCAATAAGGTGAATCAAGAATCGTGCTACTTAATGCAATGAAAGTAACGGTTTGTACACTGCTCCAGATGGAAATTTTTTCCAAGCGGCGAGCCGTTTCTGCAATGACAACAATACCGATGGCGATAGCAACATCCATCTCGATTTGGTCAACACCATAGCCGATTTGATCGCTGAAAAGATAGGATAAGGAGAGGGCTGACATGGTTAGGTTCGCAACCCACTTTCGAGTGGCTTTTGCAAAGAAAAGCATGTAGGTGATCATAATCAAAGAAAGAACCCATGGTATAATCGCTTCATCACCGTTAAGTGCCCACAATGAGAAGGCGAGTCCAATCGGCATTGCAGGCACTCTGTTTCTATGAGTGGCAGGGAAGTATGCGCACAAGACTGTAAGCCAAAGAGCAACTGGTAGCGTGACCAATGTTACAACGCCTTGATTGCCGATACTGTTTGGCTTAAACGGGCCGAGAACGAGATTTAACTCACCTATACTTGCAATCAGCATTGCAATGATGACGACACCGATCACAAAGAACGACATTTTCTCAGCAAGCGCTTGCTTTAGACGCTCGTTACCAGCAAGGAATCCTTGAATGATGATAATGAAAATCAAGAGCGAGAGGGCACCGCCTTCGCCACCCTCGGGCGCGTTTTCATTGAGTATTTCATAGATGATTGGAATAATGCCTGAAACAACACTGACCACAGCGAAATTGATTGATTTATTGGACATTAATGCACTGTACATTGAAAGGCCACACAAACCAACGATGGCGATTCCAAGAGGATATGAGACCTCATAATCGGCCCATTCAATCCATGTTCCTACTCCGACGAGTAACAACCCTAGTGGAATGTAACTTGCAACCGCCCATCCAAAGAATGTGTCTCCCTTGTATCGATCGAGGATTCGCCGATGGACTAACCACATGGCTGCAGCACCTAAAGTCTGAACATAGATCATGTTCGCACTTGCTTTGAATTCATTGTTCTCTATAGTGCCTAAGTGGGTAAAGGCACTTCCATCGAATTCGAATTCTTGCAGAGTAAAATATCCGCCAAGAAATCGTAGACCCCAAAGCGTTCCTACGGCCATAAAGAAGAACGAGAGCCCCAAGAGATAATTTTGTGAAATCATTAGTTGATAATCATTCTTCTTGGCTTGTAATTCGACCATGAAAAGAGCGATTGCAGAGGAGGCGAATCCACCAATAAAGAGAATCATGAATTTCTCTTCACCGACGCCTTCGGCAAATGCGATTCCGAGGAGACCAGTCCATATTGCGATCATCGCAACACCAAACATGATGATTTCAGTAAATCGTTCAAGCGAGTCTCCAGTTGTTTCTCCAGGAGCTCGAACAATAACTGGTTTGAATGGAATCGTTTCATCTTCCTTTGCGAAAATCGCATCGTTCGCAATAGAAACCATTTGTTTAGATTTTCTCTCAGGTGCAGGCATTTGAATCATTGGTTCTTTTGAGGTTTACAATATAAATTAGCACCCAGCATTGACTCTTAGAGTAGCATTTCAGAGCGGTTTCTTAACACTCGGATTGAAAGAGTTCAAACAATAGTAATTCTTGGGATAAACATGAGCCGTGTGAAGATGCCACGTTTGACGTTAACAATCATTTGTCTCGCCATGTTTGTTTTGCCGACAGTTCTTGCTACAGTGCCTGTTGAATCGACTTCAGAAAATGAAGAAGAAGGGTGGTGGGTTGAGACCACTGTCGATCGTGATGGAAACGGAATTGGGGATATGATTGAAGTCCATCAAAAGAACCCCCACTTCTTGGATTCTGACAAGACTTTGCCGCTAATTATTGACTTTTCATTCACTCCGGGAGAGGCTGAAATCCAAATGCTCGAAGAACGAGTTGATTATCAACATCAATGGACACTCAAAGGAATTGATGCTCTCGCAGGACGCATTCCAGTTGGGTTTGTTCTTGAGACATCCCAGTTGCCTGGTGTCGTAATGCTCGAGCTTGATGGTATTCTAGAGGTCTCAAATGGAGATGCTGCAGTCCTTCATGGCGTGGATACTGCTTGGGCTCAAACAGGTTACGATGGTTCTGGTACAACCGTCGCGATCATCGATACCGGAATCGATGGAAATCACTCCAGTCTTGACGACCAAGATGATGATCCTACGACCAATGATCCGAAAGTTATCGCGTTCTATGACCCGGTCAACAATCCCAGTTTGACGAATGGCACTGAGGTATTCCCATACGACGATCAAGGGCACGGCTCACACTGTGCTGGGACAACTGCTGGAACTGGAGCACCAAATTATGACCATCCAGGCATGGCGCCACAGGCTTCGCTTGTTGGTGTCAAAGTCCTCGATGCAGGAGGAAGTGGGTCCTTTGCTACAGTCATGGCCGGAATGGAGTGGACTGTCGAAAAGCGTTACGAATTCAATATCCGTGCAGCATCGATGAGCCTTGGCGGACCGGGTCCAATCGAATGGACGTCTTCTGAAGAAGACAGCGTGAACCGCTATGCCAACGAGATGGTCCGTGCAGGTATTGCTTTGTTCATCGCCGCAGGTAACAGCGCTGTTTCCGCTCAGATTGGAACGCCTGGTAGTGCTGAGGATGCCATCACAGTTGGCGCACTGGACAAGGATTCAAGCATCGCAATTTACAGCAGTCAAGGGCCGACAGAGGAAGGTCGTATCAAGCCAAATATCGCTTACGTTGGTTCTGATGTCATGTCCGTTGCTCACAACACTGGCGATGGTTATGTTGCCTTCAGTGGAACCAGTATGGCGACGCCTGGTGCTGCTGGTGTTGCCGCACTTATGCTGCAAGCCAATCCTGATCTATCTCCATTCGATATACGAAACATTATGCAAGAAACTGCTACTTATCGCCAATGTCACTACATGGCAGCAAACGAACCTTGCTTAGAAGATTTGATTCCTAAGAATCGACAAAACAATGTCTATGGCCACGGAGAAGTTCGCGCATTGGATGCTTTAATCGAAGCAGCAGAACGAGATTATGCTTTCAATTCCAACATCAGTGTCATGGTGTCAACGCCGGCAACGCTGGACAATCGTATTCACCTTGAACGTGGAGATAGTATCGCCTTTGAAGTCAGTGAAGATATAGAATCGGTTCAATGGCGAAGTAACCATCTTCGTGATGATTGGTCAAACATTCACAACTTTGAGAATGGAGAAACATCTGGTGAATTATCGATTATCGATATCATCAATCAAATGGAACATCTTCCAGGAATCGAAATATTAGGCAACCATACCATTTCGCTTCGAGCTATTCAGGATGCAGATGGTATGAGTTCAGCCTCTCCATTGGCGACCGTAGAAATCATGGTCATGACCGAAAACAAAAATCCTGTTATGGCGAATGTTGGAAGTGGGCTCTCAACAGGTGCTGTCATTGGATTCTCTATTGGCGGGATTCTTATTTTCTTGGTAGTTCTTCTATTGGTTTCTTCGGTCTCAACGCGTGAAGAAGGAACTCTATCCGGTAAGCAACTCAGATCCTATCTTGATGCACAGGTTGTCGATGCTGTTAACTCAGACTTATCGGAAAATCCATTTTGGGATGAAAAGGCGTAGTCATTAGAATGGAGTGAAGCCTTACATTCATAGACGGAGTTCTCAAGGTCAAGATAGGTGAGTGATATGGTTGGAAAAGAGCATGTAACAATGATTCCATCCGCTCCAAAGAAGATTTGGTCTGCTATCGTCAATGGCCAAGAGGTTCAAGCGATAGCTCCCTCTAACGCCATTCTGCTTGACGTTTTGCGCGATGAAGTTGGTATGCTTGGAGTTAAGCGCGGTTGTGACTTAGGGACCTGTGGCTGTTGTGCTGTAATGATCGATGGTGAACCACGCCTCTCATGTCTATGCCTTGCAGGTCAGGTTGAAGGCCAAGAGATTACAACAGTAGAAGGTCTTGCTGATGGCGCCCATCTTGCTCCAATCCAAACCTGTTTCGCAACTCATGGCGGTTCACAGTGCGGATTCTGCACTCCAGGTTTTCTCATGAGCGCAGAAGCTCTCCTCAATGAAAACGAAAATCCAACCCGCGAAGAAATCTCCTGTGCAATCGAAGGCAATCTTTGTCGATGTACAGGCTATCAACAGATTGTTGATTCTATAGAAGCCGCTGCTGAAATCAAGCGAGGCGATGCACCTGCACCAAATCCTGCGAGTGATCCACATCCAAACCCACACCCTGAAGGGCCTGATGAACCATCGATGCCTCCAGGTCATGCAAGGTGATTTCATGGCAGGTGGATATCGACAACAACCGGGAGCATCGTCAGGTGAAACCCGTAAGGATGGGAAGCGTGTTGCTGGTAAGCAAAAGTTCCCTCCTCCTGGTTCAGGTGGTTCCCGGCCAAACATGGCTCCACGTGACCTTGACTCTATTCCGGAGTCGGTTGGAGGGAAAGAGCCACAGCCAGCAGGCTCTCACATCCATGACCGATATCGAACAGGGACCGAAGTTGGAAAGCCACGAGCATTGATCGATTCACATGCTAAAGTAACCGGACAAGCATGGTATGGTGACGATGTTCGCCTACCAAACGAAATCATCGGTAAGATTCTACGTTCTCCGCATCATTATGCAAAAATTAAGTCGATTGACACTTCAAAGGTTGAGGCGTTACCGGGTGTTCTTGCAGTCGCTACTGGCGCAGATGCTCCAAACACGTTCGGTGTTCTACCTGTGACGAAGGATGAACACGCAATGGCTGTTGAGAAAGTACGCCATGTTGGAGATCTTGTAGCATGCGTCGCAGCTGTCGATGAGGCAACGGCCATGGAAGCGCTCAACCTTTTTGAAATCGAATGGGAAGTTCTTGACCCTATTTTTGACCCAAGAAAAGGCCTTGAAGATCAAGACGAACCGATTCACTGGCGTGGAAAGTATCACGTTGGTACCACCAACGTTCAGAAGCGGGTTTTCCAAGAATTCGGCGATCGGAGTCTTGTCGAAGATCCAACCGCATCATCTCATGGTAAATGGCGTATGGAAGGTGTTCATCATGGATTTACAGAACCTCATGCCGTTGTCGGCCATTGGGATCCAAACGGCCGTTTGCAATTGTACACTCCACAACAAGTTCCTCACTACGCACACCGTGCACTTTCAACCGTGCTTGAAGTCCCAATGCATCAAATCAATGTTATCCGAACCTTCGTTGGAGGAGGATTTGGAGGTAAATCCGACCCATTTCCACATGAAATGTGTGCTGCAATTCTCTCACGTAAAGCAGGACGTCCTGTTCGAATTAATTTCACACGCGAAGAGGTCTATTGGATAAATCGTGGCCGACACCCAAGTTACATCGAAGTCAAGATGACAGCCGATGATGAGGCACGAATCTCTGGGTTTGATATTGATGCACTCATCGATGGTGGCGGTTTTGCTTCATTTGGGCACGTTACATCCTACTACAATGGAGTTCTTGCAACTGCTCCATACGAACTTGGCTCATTTCATTACACCGGGGCTCGAGTCTGGACAAATAAACCAGCCAGTGGAGCTATGCGCGGGCACGGTGCAGTCAATACACGCTGTGCTGTTGAAGTCGGTCTTGATGAAATGGCAGAGCAAATGCAGGTCGATCCAATCGACCTTCGTCTTGCAAATTTACTTCCTCCACACAGCCGTACAATCTCAGGATTCCGTATTACCTCAAACGGCATGCGTGAAGCGCTTGAACGAGTTCGTGAAGGGTCTGAATGGGATTCTAAATTCCGTCAAATGCCATTAGGAAAAGGAATCGGAATTGGATGTGGCTTCTTTATCTCAGGCTCAGGTTTGCCAATTCATTGGGATCCGAACCGTTTCCCACACGCTACAGTTCACATGCAAATCGACATGGATGGCGGCGTGACCGTTCACACAGGAGCTGCAGACATCGGCCAAGGCTCTACCACAGCAGTTGCTCAAGTCGTTTCCGAGGTTCTTGCTCTACCGATCGAGATGATTCACGTCCGTTCTCATGAAAGTGATACGAGTCCAGTTGATTTGGGTTCTTATTCGAGCCGAGTAACGTTCATGAATGCTAACGCGGCAATTCGAGCAGCACTAGACATACGTGAGAAACTTCTCAACGCTGCTTGGGAAATGTTGGGATATCATCCTGATGTACTCGTTTTGAACGATCGACGCATCTACTACAAACATGATCCAGCCGTCGGTGTTTCCTATCTTGAAGCACTTCACAAGGCACAAGAAGACAAGGGATCACTCATCTCCAGTGGTGCTTATCGTTCTCCTCCTATGGGTGGGGTCCACAAAGGTGCTGCTGCTGGTCTTGCTCCCGCTTATTCGTTCTCAGCCTACGTGGCTGAAGTCGATGTTGATGTTGAGACTGGTCTCGTCTCTTGTACAAACGTATGGGCTGCCCATGATTGTGGTAAGGCCTTGAATCCGCTTGCAGTCAAAGGCCAAATCATTGGATCATGCCATATGGGATTGGGACAAGTCCTCTCTGAGAAAATGGTGTATGGACGAACCGGTCATCTGCAGAATCCAAATCTTTTGGAATACAAAATTCCATCCATACACGAAATGCCTCATGTGACTCCTATTATCGTTGAATCTTCAGATCCGGAGGGTCCATTTGGCGCAAAAGAAGCAGGCGAGGGCCCCCTCTTGCCGATTCTTCCAGCCGTAGTCAATGCCGTCTACGATGCGATAGGCGTTAGGATTCGAGACTTACCGCTTACTCCTGATGTTGTTTGGAAAGCGATATCAGCTAAAACCAAGGCACTTGGCGTAATCGAAGAAACTGAACTTCCATCTCCACGTCTCGAGCATAGTGCCTTGCAAGCAACATTGGTAGCACGTAGTGCGGAACACAAGGAACGAGACCGTCGACGTCAGCGAAGCGAAGATACCGGCGCTTATGTGAATGGAGTACTATTCGGATTTGACCCTAACCAACCACTTGAGGATCAAGTAGAGGGATGGAGATCAGCAGTAGAACCAGTTCCTGAGCAACTGGCAGAACTTGGTCTTGCAGGGAAGGCCTGGTTGAAGAAAGAACAACGTCAGATGGAAGGTGACCAATGATGTTGATGCCACCGTTTAATCTGCATCACCCAGAGACCGTTGAGGAAGCGTGTGAACTTGCATCAACATTCCTTGCTAACGAAGAATCGTTTGACTGGGTTGCAGGCGGAACAGATCTTTTACCAAACTACAAGTGGCATATCAATGTTAAAAAGCACGTTATTTCACTTGCGAATATCCAAGGAATTGACGCGATTTCGATGCATGAAATTGGGGCAATGGCGCGATTAGGTGCGTTAACAACTTCAGATAGCGTACATCCACTTATTGCATCAGCTGCGAGTAAGGTCGCATCTTCATTAATCCGAAATAATGCGACACTCGGAGGAAACATTTGTCTCGATACGCGCTGTTTTTGGTTCAATCAGAGCGAGGATTGGCGTCGCTCGATAGATTGGTGCCACAAAGAGGATTGTGGAACGGGTTCAGATTGTCGAGTCATTCCAAATCAAAATACACTCTGCGTTGCAACCTATCAAGGCGACCTTGCCCCTTCGCTCATGGTTCTAGAAGGAACGATTCACATCATCGGTCCAAACGGGCAAAGAGAAGTTCCTGTTGACGACTTCTTCCAACTTGACGGAATTACAAGAAACGTACTTGAGCAGGGCGAGTTTATCGTAAAGGTCACCTTCCCAGAAGGTGTTGAGAATCGAGTCGGATCTTACAAGAAACTCCGTGTGCGAGAATCATGGGATTTCCCAGAGGCCGGAGTCGCTTCTTCATGGATTGTTGGAGATTCATCCTCTCTTCGAATTGCTTCAACTGCATTGGAATCGATTCCACGTTCGCATCAATCAGAAGTCGATTCATTCGAAGAAACATTTTCTAGCGACCTAATCAACCCACTTTCCGAAGTCATAATGAAATCCATCAAACCTGTTAACAATACAGCGCTTCCTCCAAGATATCGTAAATCGATGATTCGAGTTCTAGTAAAGCGCAGTCTTCGTGAGATTATTGGTGATAAGGTATGAAACGCACAGCACTTCTCCTTCTGATGTTCCTTCTTGGTGCAATGCTGCCATTGGGTTCAGCACAATTCGACAACGAATGGGAGTTTGGCTGGGATACGGATGTTGAACCAAGCTATGATCTTGCTCTTGATGGGGAAAAGTGGAAGATTGAAGATACCTTGGTATTTTTTGTTGATAACCCGAGAATCAATGATTTGAGCCTCACCATCGTTGTTGAATTCGAAGATGATGTTGAATTCATTGATGCATCTTTTGAAGAATCCATCACCGTTAGCGCTCAATCGAATGAGACCTTTTCCATTGAATTGACAACATCCGATGCTGACGCTGTTCGCAGTCATTCTCCAAGTGACAAAATCACTATTGTCGTAACTGCAGAAGAAAATACGGGAGGTGCTCTAGCTTCTCCGAAGGAGATAGATGCAAATCTCAACGTTCCTAGGCATCACAAACTTCTGCCAGAAGTGGCCCTAGTTGTCGACTCGGTTGATGCTGGAACTTGGGTTGAAGAGAAACTACTCCTCAATAATATGGGCAATAGTGTTGACGCTGCTAGCAGTATTGAAGCAGAAATCCGTAGTTGCCCTCTTCTTGAGATCGAAGGTCTTGAGGAAGGAGAAGGCATTCAAGTTCAACCGACCGATGTTGATGGCAATCAACCTGCTGAAATCCTTTTCAGAATTGCACCTTCGAGCGCTCACCCAACGAAGACATGCGAAGTCACGATTATCGTCACATCGGAAGGAAATGGTTTGGAGCGCAGTACGGTGTTTACTATCGACATAGATGAATCGGGTGGCAGCCAAGATTCAAACGGTGGTGATACCGGTTCAAGTTCATCAGATTCGGGTTCGAATTCGGATGGTTCTTCGGCCCTACCTGCACTTGCTACACAAACACTGTTTATTTTGTTAGGAATCGTTGCACTTCTTAGAAGGAATCGCCTCGATGTATGCTGATTATGGCAGGTTGCAGTTGCACTGATAACATAAAAATCTCTCTAAACGTCAAGGGAGAATCATTATGTGTGTATCGACATTCCGAAGAAAAGAACATACTGCGCTTGCCGCAAAATGAGGTGTAAATATGGCTGAAACAGAGAAAATAAAACTCTCTGTTGAAAAGAAACTCATGGTTGGATTGGTAGTATCAATTCTCCTCTCAACCGTTCTTATTGTTCTCGCATCTTCCTCAAAAGAAACTGTCTTCTCACCGTATGTTCGAGACGCTGATGGAGACTACCAATATCAGCAACTTTCGAAGATGCGTGATACCCTTGGAGAGAGTGAAGATGGCAAGACTGGTGAAAAGTATTCAATCTACAACACCATGTCGACACCAATGCTTGTCAATGATTGGCAAGATCCTCACCGTACTATGCTCATCATCGCTGCACCTGAGAAACCATTTGATGCTGCTGAAGCACAAGCGATTCACGACTTTGTCACCGAAAAAGGTGGCAAGGTCATTCTAGCAGCAAACTCAACAAACGCTAAGCGAGTCGCAGAGGAATTCGGTGTTCTCTACTTTGATGCGCCAGTCTCAGATAAGAAATGGTGGTACGAAGTAACCGATCCAACAGGTGTTAGGTTAGCACCACAAGAGACACGACTTTGGTCAGTCGCCTCGGTCAGTGAAGATCTCGACTTGATGGACGAGGCTTCTCTGCGAACTCCTTGTACAGAAGCAAAAGTTACATCAGCAGAGACCGATAACTGCCGAATGCCGGTTCTTTTCCATTCTCCAACCGCAATCCAAGTTCTTGATGTCGAGGATGACAGTCGCGAAGTCAACGTTCTTGCCTCTGCGAGTGACCAGGCATTCGTTGCACGCTCAGGATTCGATATCAATAACGTCGCCAACCCAAAGACAGGTAAAACCGACTTGATAGTTCGAATCGATTATCCAAACATCGATGCATATGATACAAAATCTGACGGAGACAATGGGGAAGTTTCCGTTACGGGCAGTATTGTGTTTGTTTCCGACCACTCCGTTTTCGCCAACCACCTATGGGATGCCGGAGATGGAGATCTAACCGGTAAGCAACAATGTGGTTCCGACCTCTACCAAGAAAACGCGCATACCTGCTGGGCTACAGATCCAGACGGCCTTATTTCCGCCCAAGGAGATACTTCATGGCAAGGAAACCAGTTGTACTTCCGCGCACTCATTCGTGATATGATGGAATTCGATAACGACGAACTTTCACTTCAAATCACACGTAATACCGACGAATTCAATATCGTCTTTGACGAAAGTCGACACGTTTCAAGTATAGCGACCCAGCCGTTCACTGAAGCTATCGGAGCGGTTGTTTTGTTGACCAGTGATGCCTATCTCAAGTGGTTGATTATTCTCAACCTCTTCGCCCTTCTCGCAATCGCAATCATGGTTGTACCCGAGAAGGAAAATTGGCGTCACGTTTTCGATTTGACTCGATTCAGAGAACGCCCGACGAAGTTGGACGCTTCGCTTTATCAAGTCCGAGTCCGAGAGGCTTTCCTTTCGAAGGTTCGGCAGTTTAATGATCTCACGCGGGATGAATTTGCCCGTAAAACCCCTGCAGAAATCATGCAGATGGTACGTGACCCACGCCTTGTTGAACTTGTTAGTTCGGCAAGATCCTATTCCAACGAAGAACTAAGGGATATCATCCCAATAATTCGTCGTTGGGGAAACTGAAGAAAAAAAGGAGGAAAATGACATGCAACCCCCCGCACCACCAGCAAACCCGCCCGCGCCAGCGCCAGCAGCGCCAGCGGCACCAGCGCCACCTGCACCTGCAGCACCAGCGGCACCAGCGGCACCAGCCGCACCTGCCGCACCTGCAGCACCAGCAGCGCCAGCCGCACCTGCAGCACCGGCCGCTCCGGCCCAGCCGAAGCACCAAAGCACCCCAGAAGTCCGTGAGAGACTTTCCGCCGTCGGCGCCATCGCACAAGCGATCAGCGCTGAGGTTCAGAAAGTCATTATCGGTAAGAGCCACGTCATCGACAACGTTCTCATCAATATTCTCTCCAACGGTAACCTTCTCTTCGAAGATTATCCTGGATTGGCAAAGACATTGATGACCAACACGTTCGCTGATGCGCTCGGTTGTGACTTCAAGCGTGTTCAATTCACGCCTGACTTGCTCCCAGCTGACATTACCGGTACTAACATTTACGATGCAAAGAAGGGTGAATTTACATTCAAGCCAGGACCATTGTTCTGTAACCTACTTCTTGCTGACGAGATTAACCGTGCACCGCCAAAGACACAAGCAGCATTGCTTGAGGCTATGCAAGAGAAGCAAGTAACCATCGGTACTGTTACCCACAAACTCCCTGCTCCGTTCATTGTTATGGCAACCCAGAACCCTGTCGAGCAAGAGGGTACATACCCACTTCCTGAAGCTCAACTTGATCGTTTCATGTTCAAGATGAGTGTCGGTTACCCAGACCGTGCTGATGAAGACGAGATTCTCGCTCGACGTATCACTCGTGGTAAGGACGCCGTCGATGTTGACGTTATCACCGACCCACAACGTGTTATCGCTATGCAACAGGCTTGTGAAGACATCTATGTCGACCCAGCCCTTCGTATGTACATGGTTGAAGTCGTTGCTCGAACTCGTGAAGACCCTCGTGTTCTCGTCGGTTCGTCGCCTCGTGGATCTCAAGCATTGCTCAAGACCGGTCGTGCAGCAGCAGCTTTGCGTGGTCGTGACTTCGTAACGCCTGATGACGTCAAGTCGGTTGCAGAACTTGCAATTGCGCACAGAATCATTCTCAAACCTGAGCATCAAATCAAGGGTCTTGAGGCTGGCGAAGTTATGCAAGGCATTCTACGAGAAGTTCCAGTACCTACCGTTTGATATCACTGAATCATACTTGAATAGAGGTGTTCTCGGATGTGGAGTCGTAAATCAGCAATGCTAGGAAGTATGGCAGTAGCCATGTATCTTCTTGGCCTTACGCTTAGGAATTCACAATTGGTCACAATCGCTGTTGTGATCTTTGTTTTCCTAACGTGGGCTGCCTTGTTTGGTGGCCATGCTGACGTAGCCTCCAGCGGACGTCGTGCTGAAGAGTGGACGGGTGAAGAGGGCGTTGCTTTAGGCAGCGTTCTTGCCATGCGAAAACTCTCTGGTGCGCGAATCTTCGAAGATGGTGAATTGACAGTAACGTTACGTATGCAAAATAATTCTGGACTTGCAAAGATTCTCGAAGTTCGAGATCGTGTACCAGAAGTCATGCGTATCAAGGAAGGCTCAAACTACATTTTGATGGAACTTGGTCCACGTCGTGAGACCTACATCGAATACACGCTTGAATGTCCATTACGAGGCTTCTATAGCATTGGGCCAGTTGCCGTTCGTGTCCAAGATCCGTTCGGCTTATTTCACAAGGAAAAGGAAATGCATGTCTACAACGATTTCCTTGTGTTCCCTAAGATGGAGGATCTCAAAGAGACCTTTGTCAAGTCACGTGTCCCGAAGATTTTCACTGGTGCAGTAAACATCCGTCAACCCGGTCCAGGTTCGGAGTTCTACTCACTCCGTGAGTATTTTGATGGTGATTCCTTCCGTGCTATCAACTGGAATGCTTATGCACGTTCAGGTAAACTGATGGTCAATGAACGTGAGCGAGACGCTGTTTCTGATGTAATCATTATCATCGATTCACGCTCTGTGAGTGAAACTGGCCCGGTCAGTCGCAATGCACTGGTTTACTCAACTCGTGCTGCTGCATCTCTTGCTAAGTATTTCTTGAGTCGTCGTGACTCTGTCGGTGTTGTCGTTTACGGTGATGAAGTCGTTAGCGTTGACCGTGACACTGGAAAGAAGCAATTGTACGTGATTCTTACTAAACTTGCAGGAGCTGTTGCTCGCGGTAACATTCCTTTACAGGTTGTTGTCAATCGGATTCTGCCGCATATTAACAAAGGTAGTCCAATCATCTTCCTCTCCAATTTGGAAGATGATCCGACCATCGTCAATGCACTCCGAGACTTCCGTGCTCGAGACTTTGACGTAACGGTACTCACTCCATCATCACTCGAGTTTGAGTTCGATGCAAAGCGCATCGACCGAACAGGTTACGAAGTGATGAAGACTGAGCGAGACGTTTTGATTGGAGAATTACGTGGACTTGGTGTTAATATCATGGATTGGGAGCCAGATATGCTCCTTTCAACAGCACTTGCAGGTGCACGAGGATTCTGAGGTGAAAAGATGACAATGCGAAAAGCATCCGGAGATACGAGCCATCTATATGATGGAAAGGTTGTCCGTTCTTCAGCTCCAAGCCGTAAGAAGCTTGCAGGGCAGATGGGCATTGGCTCCGAAATTCCAAAGGATGCGATTCCTGAATTAGAAATGCCGTCCTTCATTGAGAGTCTTATCGGTGGACCAATTGTTCCGAAGATGAAATTCCTCCCCCCTGATAAGTTTGTACAAAATATGCAACTTGGAGTTTATGTCATTCTTGTTGGACTTGCCCTCTTGACATACATCATCTCTCCTCCGGAGGGAACGATTTGGTTCATGCTCCTTGGAAGCGCAGATCTTGCATTATTGTTCCAAATTGGGATTATTGTTGGAGCAACAGGTCTTGGATTTTGGGGAGCCTATCAGCGTGATGCTCGGTTTATGCTTGGATCATATCTTCTGTTTATTCTCGCCATCATGCGCTTTGCTTCATCGAAGACAAGCGTAAATGATTTGTTTGGCCTTGCGGATAGCCCAGCGATTCTTGCATCTTTGGTTGTTATCTATTCGGTTCTTCTCATCATGTACTTCGAACTCTCAAACGGTGTACTTCGCTACTCGATGTTGGATACAAGCATTCGAACCAACGAAGTTTATGTCATGAATCCAAAGAAAATTGTTGGAAAGTATCATCGCTCACTCATCGTGAACCCGATCATTGCAACCGTTCTAGCAACTATGGTTCTCTCTGCAAACACCATCTTGCCATGGATTGTTGGCATTCTTTCAGAAGATACAGCAACACGACTCAGTGAATCGGTCGAACTTGGTTCAGTATATGGAGTGGCTCTCGGAACACTCTTTGTGTTCCTCGTCGTTGGTGGCTTGTTTGCCTTAGACCTTCCAACATACATTCAGAAGCGCCGTGAAGGCAATGATGAATGATTTCAATTCTGTTTAACGACAGTTTGATTTCTTTCTTGAATTAAGTCATGCAAAAGATGCAAAGCTTGGCTTAGGTTTTCTCCATCGATTACCACTCTGATAGATGAACTGGTCTGATTGAGCCAAGTAAGTTCGTATTCTGTTGATTCAAACAAAGAATTGATCGATTCAATATCACTTTCTTTGCAACCGATAAGAGACATTAGGCCGAGATGGAAATGGTGATTCACTTCGATATCAAATTCTTCGAAAACCGATTTGGCCCGATGTATGTCATGCTGTGACACTCTGAGCCGCGCTTCACCGAATCTTGATTCTAAACCCCACCAATGGATCTCATTTTGAGCCAAGTCACCAAGAATTTTCACAAGTTGACGCTGATGGGAGTCAACATGATCATGTGAAAAACCAAGGGTGATAACGTTTGGAAGGCAACCAACCGCTTTCAGTTGATTATCAGAAAGTGCTGGTCCAATGATGGTTTTTCCCTCATTGTTTACATGGTAGAGATGTCGAATCTCCAATTGAATGTTTGATTCAATCAACGGTTCTATGGTCGATGGATGCAAGACAGGTGTATCCATCAATGACAATTCAATAGCTTCCTGATAATTCAGATAGGGGATTGTATCGGAACGAACCCCCCATCGAGGGTTTAATCTGAAAATTCCAGGAACATCTTTCCAAAGAATGACTCTGTCAGCCTCGATGAGATTACCAATGGCCGTTGCGGAGTGATCTGAACCACCTCGACTTAGAATCGCAATCTCCTTGTTCTTCCCTTCACCGAACCATCCTGTAATTACGGGTGTACCATGGAGTGTTTCTCGATCAAGTTTCGTACTTGATGCTTGTAAATCGACATGATTCGCTTGATAATTTCCATCGAGTGTAATTCCAATATCCTCTGCTCCGAGAGGGTATGCGTCGTATCCATATTCCTGTAATCGATGAGCAACCACAAGTGCACTCAATCGTTCTCCTGATGCGAGTAGACTGTTTAGGGCAGATTGGTCATGAGGTTGTTGTGCCAACAATCGTAATGCGTCTTTGAGGTTGTGTAGAACCATCGAAAACAAGTGAGCATTCTTCGAAGAATCAAGACCTGGAGCAAATCGAAGATGTTGTTTTGACAAATCTTGTACCAATCGGCTTGCATATTGAGGATCTTTTGCAGCACGATACAATCGGTCTGTAGTGCCCCATAAAGCTGATACGACAATAATGGCTTGATGGTCTCCACCAATCACCTCAGCGATTTTCTCAATATCATTAGGCTCTCGAAGGCATGAGCCTCCAAATTTGTGAATGATTCGTTCACTCACAGAGCATCACGTTTCCTTAGAATCAAATCGCACAGAATCAATGTAGTCATCGCTCTAGCAACACTCACTGCCCTTGGCCCTAATACGGGATCATGACGTCCTTTGACAACGAGTGGTTTCTTTTTACCATCATTCAAATCTAACGTGGTTTGCTCATGAGCGATGCTCGATGGAGGTTTTAATGCGATTTGGGCGTAGAGATCTGAGCCTGTGGAAAGGCCTGCAATGCTTCCATCAGGTTGAACACCCTCTTGCAATGACAGTTCTTTTGAACCGCCCCATGGATTGTTGTGTTCCAATCCTGTCATCCTCACGGCTTCAAAGCCTCTACCGAAGGCTACGCCACGAGCTGCTGGAATGGAAAGGTACGCTCGTCCAAGTGCGGGCTCAAGGCCATCAAACCAAGGCTCTCCAAGTCCTTGAGGTAAGTTGGTGACGAGTACATCGACGCGACTTCCGGTGGAGTTTCGCTGTTTACGAATCGTTTCGATGTACTCCTTCATTGCTTCAACAACATTTGGATCACGGCAACGAAGTTGTTCGCAAACTTCGTTTGACCATTCATCTGGGCATTCATCGATTCGTGCTGCTTCGATGGAACCAATTGCACCAACGTGTGCATGAATCTGAATATCCCCGAGGAGTGGTTCAACTAGTGCAGCAGCAGCAACAATACCTGCAGTCAATCGAGCAGAAGAAGAACCACCGCCTCGTAAATCTGCAAAACCTCCGCTCCTCAGATGCATGAGGAGGTCTTGATGGCCTGGACGTGGATGGTTTGGAATGAAACCGTAGTCGCTTGATCGTGCATCCTTGTTGCGAATTTGAATCAAAATCGGTTGACCTGTTGCAAAGCCTTCATGAACTCCAGTTAGTAGTTCAACAATATCTTCTTCCTTTCGCTTGCTTGCGAAATGACCTCCAGGCCTTCTTGTTAACATATGTCGGGCAATACGTTCTTCATCGATTCGAAGACCGGCAGGAACACCTTCCAATAAGGCTCCAACCAATTGTCCATGACTCTCGCCGAACAAGGTTATGGACAGGGATTCCCCAAGGCGCATCTTCATTGGGCTCAATCCTTCCAAACAACACGTATTCAAGAAGTTGAGCCTTACTCCTCGGAATCCTTCCTCTCTGGGTTGATGAATCGTGTTTCAATGATGTTAAAGTCCGGATACTTGCTTGAATACCATGACTTAATACGATTGATTACACCTTCCAACCGTATTGGAATTACAATGACAATTGCCGTTCCTGAACCACTCGGACCTGCTGCACGGGCTCCATTTACAAGAGCGTCATTTGTAAGAATTCTTGCTCGATGGTCTTTAGTTGCTCCAATAACACCTCGTCCGTTGAGAGTAAGGGCTACCAATTCATTTCCTTCTTGGATGGCATTTAGTGCTTGAATGAACTGTTGTTGGTGTGGAAGGAAGTCCTCAAGTGAAGGTCGTGTTTCACGAGTGCCTCGAGAAACAATGAGTACCTTCCATTCCTCTCTTACTGGGCCATCGCCTTCAAGAAGTACGCCTTGAGCAACGTCCTCGTTAGCATTGATCAATTTCCATCCACCTGTTGCGCATGCCCATGTATCATCGATGCTCCCAGTCAAGGTAATCTCTGCACGAAGTTGCGCATCAACGGCGATAGCAACTATTTGATGCAATTCAAGTGATGTATTCGTCGAGTCACAAAGGGCTCTAACAGCTGCAACACAAAGGCCTGAGGACGATTTCAAACCTTCACGAGGAGGGATCTTGGATTGAACTGCCCAATGCAGATTCTCCTCATCGATAGGGAGTTCATACCCCGCGTTTTTCCACGCTTCAACAACATGCGGTAACAATCCATCTTCATCATGGACATCTCGTTTGCTCTTCTTATCCAAGACGCGAACAAGAATAGGGAGGTCTAGTGCCATGCTTGCACCGTAACCAGTACCAGCAGCGTGAAGAAGACTGCAAGCCCCATGGGCGTTTCCTTGGCCCAAAACTGCCATGCCTCAACGCTCCTCAGACGGTGCTGAGATGCTTTGTCCCACGTGACGGGTTGAGGTAGATGTGCACCCTAGAATGCGATCACCAACGGAAAGGTTTGTGACAGAACACGCCTCTCCATTTTCCAAAACCAAGCGAACCGTCTCCGCTTGTTGTATGAATGCATGCCCTTCATTAGTATTTTCATCTTCAAATCTCAATAGAATGAATGGCCTTGTTTCAATTTTCATTCTACCAATGGTTGCAATTCTTGAGATTCCGTTGCTTCCAATGATGCACACATCATCTCCTGATTTCAATTCGCAGAGATATTTTGTCGAACCATCGGCAAGATACGCGTATGCATCAACACTCCCCGCATTGATGCGAAATGGCCTGGTTGGAACGTATTTCGATTGAATGGTTTCTCCATGAATAAGGATAAATGAGCGGGCTGTAGAACCGATCAAAACACCCTCGCCCTCATCCAACATTGAAAGTAAATCGATACAGACACGATCCCCTGAATGTCCTTCCTGAACATCAGTGATTGTCATGGATGTAAGTTTAACCGAATCGGAATGAGAAGGACTTGTTGGCACAGGTGCTGTAGAATCTTCTTGCCGTAGAGACTTGACGATTAAAGCTGATTCGAGACATTCCTCTGTGCATAGCAAAGCATCAACTCCGATATCCAATGCAAAACCTGCACCTTGCGCCTCGATCGGTTGAGTGATTTGAGCAGCAACCTTTGTCGGAGTCGATTCGGTTGCAGCGAGGATGTTCTCAATTGGAATCATGGACCAATCTTCGAATGTGAGAAGAATCCATTCGACGCTTCCTGCAAGACTTCTAGCCTTCATTTGCGATGCTTCAGAATCAATATGCACGTGACCGCCAATCATCACTCCGTTCCTGTACAATACACCCTCATTTGACCATATATCATGCCCTTCATGTTCGGAAAAGGATGCATTAATACCCTCATGCTCCGTATTTCCAGGAGCATCGAGCCAAACTTCCATGAATCTCCCTCACAGTTTTACAGCTTTCATTGCATCTTCAGCAGATGCTCCTTCATGGACGATCATCACCAGTGCCCTCGCAACTGATTCTGGTGATCTATGAGCAAAGACTTGGCGGCCCATACAAACACCCGCAGCTCCGTTTTGCATGGCTCTCTCGACCATAATCAACATCTCCCGAGTGTTCGTTTTTGCTCCCCCTGCAACGAGCAAAGGAATAGGTGCTGCTGAAGTGACTTGAGAGAAAGAAGCATCATCTCCTGTCCATGTTGTCTTGCCAACATCACAGCCGATTTCGAAAGCGACTCGCGCAGCATGTGCAACACCCTTTGTGACATCGCCCTCAACAATACTGAGATTTGGGCCACGAGCATAGACCATACCAAGAACTGGTAATCCAAGATGGTGACATTGGGAGGTTAGTTCACCCATCGCCTCCAACATTGTTGCTTCTCCTTCGGAACCAATATTGACTTGGGCTGATGCTGCTAGACCTCCTCTTGACTCAACTTCTGAGGCTTGTCCGACAGATACTTTCCGAGAGGCATCGGATCCACCATGCCGGGTCGATGCAGAGAAGTGGATTACCATGTTCGTGTTGCTATCTTTGCATAGATGATGGTAATGGCTTACTACGCCTTTTTGAGCGACTATTGCATCAACTCCGGCAGCAACCAACTGGCGAATGAGATCTTCTGTGTCTTCCAGTCCTTGAGTTGGATAATCCGACATTCCATGATCGATAGGAATCCATACTCCTCGTCCGTTTGGAAGGAGTTGTTCAAGCCGTTCGGACTTGTTCATGGCATGACGAGATGCTTGATACATTCAATGCTTTGCATACACTCAGTCGTCAACTCAAGTAAGCAAATGATAAAAGACACAGTATGCTTTCGGGTAATCATGGACACAGGCTCCATTCTTGTTTTGAGCATCCTTGGAGGGGGCTTTATTATCGGTGTTTGGTTCATTTTGATTCGTCGTGATGCGGCTCTTGAAGTGCGTCAGGGGATGGTGGCCGATGGTCTAAGAGCCCCAGTTCAAGGATCGAGTTTCTCAAGTGCTCGCTCTGAATTTGAGCGAAAACTCATAATGATAGAATCTGAGCGTCGCCGGCGCAATCTTTCCGGTGGAAGCATCTCATTGATTCAACAAGAACAACAGCCAATAGAACCAGTCCAGGAGGAAGAACCTCCTGTTGAAGTGGAAGAGGTCGTTGAGGAGGAAGATAATGAAGAATCTGAAGAGGATATGCTCGAACGACGCCGTCTCCGAGATGAAGAATGGGCTCGTCGTGAAGAAGAAGAAGAGCGCCGCCGCCTCGAAGAGGAAGAAGCCGCACTTGCTGAACAGCAGGAGCGCCTCAAGAAAGAGCAAGAAGAGCAGGCAGAGAAGGACCGCCTCGAAGCTGAGAAAGCCGCCGAAGAGGCACGTTTGGCCGCCGAACGAGATGCAGCAGCACAGGCCGAACGCGACGCAGAAGAAGCCACACGACAAGCAGAACTCGCTGCAGCAGAAGAACAACGCCTTGCAGAAATTCGTGCTGCACAAGAAAAGGAAGCACTTGAACGACGAAAGGCAGCCTCACGTGCACTTGAAGAACTTCGAGCACGCCTTGAGCGTGAAGGTGCTCGATCATCCGATGTTCAAGTTTCATTGATGTGGAACAATTACAATGATCTTGATCTACACGTTGTTTGCCCGTCCGGTGAAAGAATTCACGGCGGTAACCGAAAGTCGGCTTGTGGCGGTGAACTCGATGTTGATGCCAACGTTCGACCAGACTCTCGTAAACCAGTAGAAAACGTTGTTTGGCCAGAGGGAGAAGCACCGGCAGGAACATACCAAGTATTTGCTCACTATTACAAGAAGCACAAGAAGCGACGCTCCAAGGATCCAACAAAGTTCCAAGTTATTGCAAACGCATATGGAGATTTGATGGAGTACAGTGGTGAACTTTCCTTTGGAGAAGAAATACAACTCGTCTGTACATTCGAAGTTCCTACAATGGAAGAGCGAGAGCGAATCAAGCGAGATTTAGAGGAACAAATCCGACGCTCTGAAAGTGGTGAGATTTCTGCTGACCAAATCCTTGCTGACGAGGCAACACCAAAGCAAGTTGAGTTTGGTGAACTTGTTGACGAGATCGAAAGTGAAATTGCAGATCAACCAGAGGACGATGGCTCTGGTGTTCCTCCAGCACCTGACTTAGATTGAGGCATTCAGGAAAGGATGTCATCAAGGCGGTCGTTCTTGAGGGCATTACGGACGCTTCGTGCAATGCGTCGTCCAGTAGACATACGAGTTTCATTGATATCGGAATAAGGTGAACCTCCAACGAATGGATTGGAGCCAGCAACGATTCGAGCACTGATTTCAAACACTTTGAATTCCAAAGAGTCGGTAACGATGGTCTCCAAACAGAACGGTCCAATCATTCCACGAGATTCATCCTCTAATTCAAAGGATGCAGCGACTGTTCCTTCAGCCATTTCAAAGGCTCGAGGGAGTAATGATTCACGAATAACAACCGGTTGATTTCCTGTGACGACGAAGGATGGTTCCATGCCGGATTCACGCAAATCTCGAAGGGAACCGAGCTTGTAGAACTCGTCAACGTTGGCTTCATCTCTTCGGTCCATAGAAAGAAGTTCAAGACGTCCTAGATTCTTACCCGCGTATTTACCACGACCCTGAACTTGATAGCCATCGGTTGCTAGTGGATCGAAGAAGAAGTGGAGATAGTATCGGCAACCAAGAACATATTCTTGGATGGTAAATTCTTCTTCAATGTCGACATTTCTTCTGAAATCACGATAATCTCGAGCGATGAAATAGCCACGACCACCCTTGGCACCTGCGTATTTGACAATTACAGGACCATCGATGTCGTGAGGGTCCTCGAGTACCTTTGGCATTGTACATCCACCAGCAATGAGCCAATCACGTTGTTTGGCACGACTACTTTCCCAGCGTAGAATGCCTCGATTTCCAAAAGTAGGGACTTCCAAGTTACGGAAGTTCTCGCTACCAAGATATTCAACGAGCGATCCATGAGGGACCATAATGACGTTCTTGCTTCGAAACCATTCGGCATAATCGAGCATTTCTCGATAATCTTCGAGCATTAACCATTCATCAGGTTCTGCTCCAGGGAAGGCCTTGTAGAAACGACGGCGGTTTTCTCCAACTGCAATACCTAGTGTACGGAAGCCTTCCATACGTGCCCCGTGAAGGATTTGAAGGGATGAATGCGAAGCGACAACACCGATAGTGATGTTGTCCTTATCGTAGTCCGCGAGCCAAGAAAGTAGTGTGGAGTGGTCTACGCCCATGTCGAGGGGTTTAGTATGCACTCTATGACTGTTATCCTTCGCTTCTCAATAGTGTCGCTCGATTTAGCCAAAATTGGGTGAAGAGTTCAAGTGCCGAATCTCCATCAAGGTTCATGGCAGGTTCAGGCTCACCAGCGAATCGGATGACCTATTCAGGTTATCTTCGTCTTGACGAATTGCTACAATTGCAAGCAGGTCCTGAAGGCCACAATCCTCCTCCATCCAACGATGAGATGCATTTTATCATCACTCACCAAACCTTTGAATTGTGGTTCAAACAAGTCCGCATAGAACTGGATGCAGCCCATTCTTACCTTGTGCAAGAATCCGTAGATGAGAAGCATCTGCCACAAATGGTTCATCATTTGGAACGGGTCATAGAGATTTTCCGATTGCTTGCTAATCAATGGAAGGTCATGGAAACATTAAGTCCTCAAGGATTCCTAGCATTCCGTGATCGTTTAGGCACCTCATCAGGCTTCGAATCTTGGCAAATGCGAGCCATGGAAATGCGCCTTGGTCTCAAGCAAGGATCAAGAGTCGCAGATATGGACCCGATGGCCCACATGAAGAAGCTTCATTCGGAAGGAAAAATCGACGATGAAGGCTTTGAAACACTGCAAACGATTTCTATAGAACCTACATTAGAAGAACTTATTTCGCAATGGCTATCAAGAACACCAATCAATGGCTCAGTTCCATCAGATGCTAACGATCAAGCAACCATCGACGCGTATGTTGATGCTCACCTCAACACGATGAAAGCCCATTCAGACCAAGTCATCGAACATATGGTCAGTATTGGGCATGGAAGTGTCGAAGCACTCAAACCTCGAATGGATGCAAACCTTGCATCAGCACGAGACTTCCTCAAACCAGATGGTATCACCAATCGAGCACGAGCAGGTTTGTTGTTTATCGAATCCTATCCAGAACTACCACTTCTTTCTTGGCCACGCCGCTTGATTGATACCATCGTTCAACTCGAACAATCCATGCTTCTGTTCCGTCATGCACATGCTCGAATGGTTGAACGTATGATTGGCCGTCGAATGGGAACTGGTGGTTCAAGCGGAGTTGATTATCTCGATAAGACAGCAACATATCGAATCTTCACCGATTTGTGGGCAGTACGTACAGTCTTACTGCCACGACAATCCCTTGATGATGTAATTCAATCCGATTATTATGGGTTTAATTCGTAATGAAGGATTTGATTTCCATCACACTGATTATCTTCTAGAATTGGCAGATAGTTTAGGAGGCAATGATAAATATGAATTTTATTGAAACATGTACATGGCGAAAATCAATCCTAAAGTTTACTTTCTTGTAAGTATCCTCATTTTCTCGTATCTGCCGTTGGGTTCACATTCAATAAAAGGGGATGTCGATGAAAATTTTGATGATTTAGAGGAACAATATCGCGCGGGGGGATACAACCCGTTGGTTTCTACTTCAATTGTTGATTATGAGGTTGTAAATCTAACCAATACTTCTCAGCCGATATTGTGGTTCAAAACGACCTCGCTGACAGAAGAAACATACATCAATATCTCTGGCTTTTATTATTCGTGGAATGAATACATTCCCGTTGAATTATATGCTTATACCTCCTATGACCAGTGTGTAAGTAACTGGTTTGATGTACGATATGGATCTACGAATCTTTGTTCAAATCCATCAGAGGATGATGAGATTTATTTTGTTCTTGATTTCAGTGATTCAACAAGCCCAACCGGGTCGAGAATTTCAGAAAATTTGAGTCTTAACATTTCCATCGGGCATCGGGTTGCTACAAACACCGCTGTTACTCCAAGCCCATCTGCAGATGGAGGCCTTTATGCCGACTCCACACAATACACGCCAGTAGAATCGAATCTTGAACCAAACAATATTGCATCGATGAGTGGAAATTTTGAGGGTTTAAACGACTGGGATTTCATTGAGTTTTCTAGTCAATATCAAGGGACTCATCGTATGCACGCATCAATTGATGGACCGATAACCGTGTCGCCAAGCGACCTTGATGCTTGTGAGTTCGATTACAATAACGGAATCTCCACGCAGTATTCGCAATTTTCTGGTATTAGTGGATTGGAACCTTTCAAGAACGGGTTCGTTTTCGTTGCTTCGCAGAATAATTTAGACAGAGTATTATGGTACATCTCAAACTTTGATAGTCAACCCATTCTGTTGATGAATGAGACTGGATCTCAATATCGATATGCTTCAATTTTAACAATATCTGGGGATGAAATTTATTTCCAAGCTTACAACTCTCAATCCGGTTATGAATTGTGGGTCAGCGATGGAACTGCATCAGGGACGTATCAGGTAGCTGACATTGCTAGTGGTTCCGAATCTTCGTATCCTAGCGAAGCAATCGAACACGCAGGACAAATTTTCTTCAAAGCAACCGATTGGCAAAACGGTCAAGAAATTTGGGCTACAGATGGGAGCCAATCAGGTACATATCTCGTTAGTGATGTTCGACAAGGATATATTAGCAGCAATCCGACACAACTCACCTCGTACTCTGGAAGTCTCTTTTTCGTTGCTACGAATGACTACGGATACCGCCATATTTGGAAATCCGATGGTTTGGAAAATGGCGTGACCACTGTTTTTTATGAATCATTAAACTATTACGGAACAAATCCATCGTTTCTCAAAGTCCACAATGATATGCTGTATTTTAACGCAAACACTCAACAAGAGGGCTATGAATTATGGATTTCAAATGGCACTTCGGGATTTGCTAGTATGTTAACCAATACGCTAGGTTATTCCTCAACCTCAATTATGCAAATGTACGGTCACCCCAACGGTGATTTGTATTTCATGGCTCGACCTGATTCATCAACACCATGGGGATGGGGTTTTTGGTCAACAGATGGCACTGATGTGGGAACTGTTGAATTGACGATATCAAATGAAGCGTTGAGTGTCCTCAGCAAAATAACACAAATTGATGAGAAAATTTACTTTTCGGTGATATATCTAAACAACGGAACACTCGATCTGTTTGAAATGCCGGTCATTGGCAGTGATGCTGAATACCTTGCGTCACTACCTGAGCACTCCGATGGTGAAAGCCATTACGCCAATAGCCAATTAATCGCTCATGAGGAAGAAATTTACATCTCGTTTGAATCAAACTCCGCCCACTTGTATAACCTGTATCAGGTTAATTGGAATAGTTACGATACGACAACGGTGGATATTTACCCAACGCCTGGAACATTTGATTGGATCAGTGTCGATGGTACACTTCACATTTCTCCCACATCTAGCAGTGATGGTTTGTTTAACATTGATTCTACTATGGCCAACAATCCAATCACAACAACAATTTCTTGTGACGTCACTTATGAAAATCCCGTGATTCAATTTGCCCCTGTTGCTAGAGGTGGGTACGACGTTTTTAACAATAATTCTGAACTGATTATTGGCTGGAGTGCTGATGTATCTTTGGACCCAATCCGCACCATAGAAGATAGCAAGACCGGTGATTCGATGCGTTCCAATATTCCAACGCCTCTTTCTTCCAATGGCTTTTCATTTGGAAATTTCCATAATTCAAATGATGTTGACTACTATGTTGTTCCTGTGAAGCATGGGTCCATGCAGGAAATTGAAATTAAAGGGAAATATCCACTCTCTCTTTCAATCACTGGATCTCATAACTGTGAGATATTTACCCAACAAGAGGTCGACTTGAATTCGATTTTCCCATACTCTACCAATGTTGAATGTAATACAATCGACATGTTTGATGAAATAACCTTCTCTCTTTATTCGAATGGTTATTCTTACTTCAAGCCCGAAAATCATTACAAGATATCTACGTCGTTCCAAATGATTGAACCATTTTCAAACTATTCAGATGAAAATGGGATTTCGGAGGATATTCCATCTGTTGGCTCTGACGTAGTATTACAAAAGGGTGTTCAAGTGGAAGGAAGTTTCTTTTATTCATCGGATACCATCGATCAGTACCACTTTGAAATTGACGAGGGAGATTATTTTAAGTTTGAACTTTTGAGTAATTGTGCAACAATAAAACCACAGAAGAACTCCTATGCTGAATATTTATTCATTACACCATTTTTGAATTCTGGTAGCCATTTATTCGTTGATACTGCCGATGCAAAAAATCCAACCTATACACTCGAAGTGAAACGTCTTTACCAATCATCAGCAACACAACCTCACATGAAGGATCGCTGTGATTACAAACTACAATACGATGATATTCCTGTTTCTGAATTACCTTCAACAACCGTTACCGTCGAGCATGATTACCGTATTGGTCTTGGTGAGACAATTCAATATGATTCATTTGCAACCAATCTTGAAGATGTTTATACACAAACAGTCTCCAGTTATCGAATGGTATTTCCAATCGATTTATCACCGATTAAACATGGGAAAATTGTGGCAACACAATCATCTGGTGAGCCTGTAGAAATGGCTGTTTCTGCATCATATTATTCCTCTGTTGGAACTTTGTATGGTTCAAGCGAACAGATTATCGGCCAGAACATCAATGTTGGATTAGATTATGTTCAATGGAAAACATTGACCTTGTCAAACTTGGACGGCTCAGAATTGACTTTGTCGATGACTGAAGCGGATTCGATTCAAACATCAACCAGAGAGAGTAATGAGTTGTTTTCACGCGGTATTGGTTCACTCGGTATGAGTGAAGATGAAGGATTTGATGCCATGGATAGTTGGGAACTAAACAATTCAGATTTTGCATCGTATTACAGTATCGAACTCAGAGAAACTAGCGATGATTTGGCTGCATCGTTTTCGTATTACGGCAATAAAATGTCTGTATTGTCTTGTGGAAACCAATTAAACAACGACCTGTTCAGAAAAGAAGGTTCAGGAAATTACGAGATTGAAGTAAGAAAGAGTTTCTCTGGCGCATGTCCTAATGATTTTCAAATTGCGGCACCCTCAACAATATCTCCTGATTCCAACTTCCGAATCAAATTTGAATCAAATCACGTTGACGAAGCTTATTTTGAACTGATTGATGAAAACTTCTCAACCTTATTGTCGACAATCTTTGTAGTTGAAGATGTTTGGCATCCCGTATCTTCAATCCCCGAACTCAATACAGGGTCTTATTTCCTGATTGCACGTAACAGCGATGCAGTCATTGTAGGAGAGCGTCAGATTTACGTTACGAATGAGCCAATGCTTGGTGTTACTAAATCAGAATCTCGTCTCGAACTTAACACAAATCCAAAGATTCACGTGACAGCCTCCAATCACCATACGAATGAACCCCGTAATTGGGAAATTGATGATATGATAATTTCAGGTTTTGACAATGAAAATCAACCATTTGAAAGATCATATGGAGAGACTCTGGAAGGGATTGGTACAACCGTAATCACATTGGACAAAATCCCTGATTTACTATCCGGTTCCCAACTGATTATTGCTGGTTCGCTTTCTTCAGATGATACTGTGCAACAATTTTCATTGGTTTGGCAGGTTGAATTTATACAACCAACCACAACATGCGAATCCGAATTCATCTATGACTCGATGAACTCACACAACCAGATGCTTTGTATGATTGCACTTCAATCAAAGATCCATGGCGCAGGTAATATGCCTATGGCAGAGCAGGCAATTGACGGTGAATTGAATATTCATAATCAAACTGGAAAAATCGTAATGAGTGTTCCGTTTACTTCAGATCTTTTTTCCCCAACTCCTGTCCGAATAAATGTTCAAGATTTGGGGCGTTATGGGAACTATAGCACAACACTTTCCTTTGCAGATGAGTCGACCTTCTTCGTTGAAAATTCAGCATCTTTTGTCGTAAGCGGTTTGCTTGGGGACGAGGTTGACGATGAAGAGCAGATATCTGATTTTGATCTTACGATCTTATCCATTCGAAACACTGCAACACAAGGAGACACAGTCAGTATTCTATGGGAGGTCAGCGGGCAAGATGTCAAGTACTTGGTAGCTGACATATATGTTGAAAATGAAATTGTTTACTCGACAACAGAATCTGTTGAAAAGCGGGAAGGATCATTAGCGCTCAAACTGCCAAGTTCGATAAATCCCTATAATGATCACCAAATCACTATTCGGGCTGTATCTGAATACGGTGAAATTGATACAGAATTGGCCATTCTGCAGGGTCTGCCAGAACAATCTCAGTTATTGGTAGAAATTCAGCCTACAAAACCAACAATTGGGGAAGATTTTTCGCTAAACATTGTCAATCCAAATGGAGATAACTGGATCAGTTGGGAATGGCAATTGAGTGTCTCCGGATCAGTTATTTCTACAGATGAAGGGTTTGCGGAAAGTGATGAAGTTTCAATTTCAATCACTTTACCTGTCTCCCAGTATACCTCAAATCCTGTTTTGGAGGTATGGATTGAAACTATTGATGGGACAATTGAAAATCGAGTTCTTGGAATCGACCCACTACCAATGCGTAGCGTTGAATTCGTGCTGAAAGATGACCTTGTGAGGGATGGGGTTTCTGAGTTTGAATGGAACTTACAAGGAATTTATCTCAATAAAATGGATAATGTAGATTTGATTGAGGTTAGAATGTATTCAATGTCTTTCGACCTTGCACACAAGCAACAATATGTAAGTCAAGGAGATAAAGGCCAAGAAGAGATTTCTCTTCCAAGCACCATCTTGCCAGGGACGTACAATCTTATTGTGGAATTTACGTTTGCCGATGGTACATCGTACGAGCACATACAAACCGCCCAAGTACTAGAAAGCCCGAATGGAATTAATTTCCTAGGCTTGACTATTCCACCACTTGCCATGGGGCTTGATACAATACTCGTAATAGGTTTGGTTATCCATGCTATTGTCTTACACCGTTGGATGCGGGGTAAAGAGTTATCAAAAGAGGAAATCGATGATGAAAAATTCAATCAAGAGAATGATGAAGACTATGATTTCATTGATTTTATCGATGGCGCAGGAGTTCAGCCAATGGTTTCTACGTCTGATTCTAATCAACATTCAGACTCCGATCATGAAACTTCGGATGATCTGACATCGATTGACAAATCAAATCCTGATTTGTACCAAGAATATCCCGTCGATTCTGGCCATTTTTGGTACAGACATTCTATCTCCGAAGAATGGACCATGTTATCTGAATAATTTACTATCAATTCACTTTCTCAAGGGAAGTGGTTTGGACTCACAAGGATTATCTACAACA
>DAKS01000053.1 GCA_002499195.1 Euryarchaeota archaeon UBA443 | reverse complement strand
TACCCTTTGCAAATCAAACAGGCATACCGATGTAAGGCTCATCAATATCCAATTGGAGAATGTAGAGCCCAGTTGAAATACATGATGCGTAGATTCTGCCTTCGTGGAATTCAACCGCCCACAGGAATGGAACCCATCCAAAGTCGTAAAATTCACTATCGAGTGGTGTTCCATCAAGATGCCCTCTTGGAAGGTAGTATCCAACCGTTGCTTCAGCATGTATTTCGATACGATCTGTAGCTTCAGGAGCGATCAATGTTTCAACATCGACAATCCATACTCCTGCATGATAATGCGAGATGTATAGGCGTCCGTCCCAATTACCACCATGGGATTGATCGGTCTCTTCTGTAGTCTCAAAGTAACCACTGTCAAGGTTGTGAGGACTGAATAGCAGCCATTCGTCAGCTTTCGGATCCAATTCACAACTTGAACCAAAACAATGGTCTGTTGCATAAGGAATCTCCCAATCTCGAGTCATGGTAATTTCAAACTTGAAATTCCCGTTCTCTGATGAATAACCGGTTGTGTCAAGGAAGTATACAATGCCTGTTCCCTCATAGAGATCGAGGCACTCGACCGCAGCTGTCACGTAATGTCGGGGTTCATCACCCAAACCAAGGTGCGAAACATCGAGCATTGTTGGGAATGGTTCTGCATAGTGAATGTATGATACACGGCCACCATTTTCGTTACCTGTTGTACCACTGTCAGGTTGCCCGTCATCATCGAGATCAAGGAAGTCCATCCATGAGCCGACTTCAGGTGCTCGCCAGCGGCACATGACTGGATTCCCTTGTCCTGCCTTACACAATGTTGCCATCGTCGTATATTGGGCGGGTGAATTGACTGGATGAGGGACGTCGGTTACGTCTCCGATTCGTAGCCCAGCCTCCCAGTACGAACCATAGACGAAGGTTCGTCCATATCGTGGATCCTCAGTGTCTTCACCTGGCCAGCGTTGAACGGTCATATCGTGGATGTAAATCCAGCCACCTCGAGTTGTCTCCCAAGCGACTTCATATTCTCCGACCTTGATGATTGTGTGACCAATACCGGAGGCTGGAATACCAGGAAGGGTTCGAGAAGCACTGCCTTGGAGGTTTAAGTGAGCGATGGTGACTCCGCCGCATGCCTCACCTAGAGCAGAGTCGCATTGCTCGTAATCTGGATTCGCTACAAAGATGTACCATTCACCATCGATCATGTGTGGATAAAGATTGTGCGGGCCGCTTGGATGGTCAACATCGTACCATGAATCAACGTATGTTGGCTTTGTTTTGTCCGTAACGTCGACGAGAACAACCGAAACTTGAGAAGGATCTCCCCACTCACCTACATTGGGATCAGCATATCCTGAATCAACGAGTTGGTTCTGAAGAATTACGTATTCGTTTCCATTGTATTCCAAATACTTGACATCGAGAACTTGGGTGTTTGGATCGTTGTAAACGCCCATGACCTGAGGATCTGAAGCATTCGTCACATCGACGATGTGCATATCGTTCCATCCGGCTTGGTAGGAGTAGACACGTCCATCAGGCGAGCGTGCTACAGAAATCTCAGCATTGCCTGGTGTTGTAAGTGGATCGAACGCCAATTGCTCGATGTTATCGGTTCCTGCTTGATGTTGACTTGCATTCATATGGTCGTGACCGTCTCCTTGGAACAGTGGATCACCAGCAGCGAATATGGATCCTGAATCGCTTGTTTCCGAATCTTCGTTTACGCCAACGAGAAGCACAGTAATCGACGATGCGAAAAGAATACCAAAGATTCCAATAGCAACCATTCGGGTGTCCATGCCTCGGCCACTCATACACTGCGTATTGTATTTATTCCCGGTTCACATGGGTCTATACATGCGTTCGCTTGTGATTGCTATTGGCATGGTGCTTCTTGCTGCACCGGTTGCAGCTCACGAATTAGTAATCTACACGGTGATTGTGAACGATGAAGGCCCGCAGCCTGCCGATATTCCTGAAGACGCACTCAAGGTTGGTGATTCCGTTTGGTTCTGGATGAAGGATTCAACGGAAAACATGACCATGGTTATTGAATTGTCAAAAGATGGTGCAAGCGCAAGATCTCCAACACTTGTCTCTGAGTGTGCCTTAGATGAAAATGGTTCATTGGTTGATGAAAACTGCAAGAATCGATTCGATTTTACATTCTCAGGGAATACAACTATCGGTTTGTGGAATGTATCCTTCATGAAATCGATCAATGGTTCGTTAACCGAAACCGTATATGGCAGTATCGTGATTAATGAAGATGTCCATCTTGATGGAAACCATTCGCATGATGAGAATGTTCAACCGGAACTAGAAGATAAGGAATCAGGAGATGGCTCCATGGTTCAAACACTAGCCATTGTAATCGCTATCGTATCTGCTATCGGACTTGGCGCACTCCTTCTTCAACCGGAGAAAAAGACTCTATTTGAAGAAGAATAGTCTTATGCTCAAATGCGACGATTCAAAGGTGAACGGCTTCTCGGAAGGTTGTGGCTTGGGTACGTCTACGGAGATTTCTGAAGCATCTTGAGAAGAAAGGCGAGGTGCTG
The DNA here is from genome assembly GCA_002499195.1 of Euryarchaeota archaeon UBA443. Classification (GTDB taxonomy): domain Archaea; phylum Thermoplasmatota; class Poseidoniia; order Poseidoniales; family Poseidoniaceae; genus MGIIa-L2. The sequence goes on along the minus strand of DAKS01000053.1, from coordinate 3,837 downwards.
CACATCAACCGGCCGGTTGATGTTGCTTACGAAGCGGGTGCAATCGCTGATCTTCTAGTCAAGAACGATGGGCCTGCAGTTGTCTTTGAAAAACCACGGCTTCCTGATGGAACCATTTCTCCTATGCCATTGGTCATGAACCTGTTTGGAAGTCATCAGCGAACCTTGGATGCGTTAGGCGCATCCCACGAAACTGAAGTTGGCGACCGGATGACTGCTATGATGAAGCCCGATATTGGTACTTTTGTCAAAATGCCATGGAAGGCTTTGCCGCTTGCACGAGATGCCTTTGCGATGCCTCCACGCAAGAAGAGGTTCGCTGCACCATGTCAACAGGTTCGCATGAAGAATCCTGATCTAACCAAACTCCCTATTCCAAAAACGTGGCCGATGGATGGAGGTCATTTCGTAACCCTCCCACTCGTTGTCACCAAAGACCCGAAAACAGGAGAACATAATCTCGGCATGTATCGAGCACAAGTCTTCGACGAGAAGAATATCGGATTACATTGGCAGATTCACAAACACGCTGCAGACCATGCTGCTGCGAGTGGTGAGCGAATGCCGGTCGCCATTTGCATAGGAGGACCGCCAGAGCTCATTTTCTCCGCTATCGCCCCACTCCCCGACAATTTGAGCGAATACCAGTTTGCAGGAATCCTGGGTCGTCGCTCATTGAGAATCACCAAAGCAGTCAGTCAAGACCTGATGGTTCCTGCAGAAGCTGATATCGTCATAGAAGGTTATTGCATACCTGGTGAAACTCGAACTGAAGGTCCATTTGGCGATCACTTCGGATTTTATTCCCTTACAGGACAATATCCTGTGCTTCACGTCACAGCCATTACGCATCGCAAGGATGCAATGCTCCCTGCGACCATTGTCGGACTTCCGCCAATGGAGGACGGGTACCTTGGGGAAGCCATTGGCCGTCAGTTCTCGCCAGTCCTTCGCTTCCAACATCGAGATGTAATCGGTGTCCACCTTCCGCTCGAAACAGGATTCCACAATCTTGCGATTGTTTCATCAAAACAACGCTACCCACGACAAGGCCGTAAAACAGCACTCGGATTGTTCGGTGCTGGCCAGATGATGTTCCTCAAGAGCATGATTGTCGTTGATCCAGATCAAGATCCAAAGGATTTGGAAGCACTTCTCGATGCAATGAACAACAACGTTCACATTGCTACCGATGTTATCGTTCTTGATGGAATGGTTGCTGATTCACTTGAAGCTGCAAGCCCGTACGAGAACGTCCACTCGAAACTCCTCATCGATGCAACCACACTCGCAGCAGCCGATCCTCGTTCCTCAAACGATCCACTGGAAGGTTCGTTCAAGCAAGAAGTACCTGCTTGGAGGCAAGGACTCGAACCTGCTCCATCGTTTGATGGTCTCGAATCTGTTCTTGCAATGGATGATGTCTCTGACGCACGCATGCTTCGAGACAGTATGCTCGTTGTCACGACTAACATCCCTGCTTCACCATCACCAAGAGAAGGTTCTGATGATTCAAACGATGCTGCAGAATCCGCTCGTCAAGAAAAAATAGACCAATTGAAAAATCAAATTTGGCAATTGGATTCTTCCTCTTCTTTGCGATGGTTATTCATCACCAATGACGATCTTGATTTGCACTGTGAAAAAGCACGTCGACGATTGCTCTGGCAACTAACATCTCGTTTCGATGTTGGCCGTGGACTCTCATTTGACGAGAACAAGGAGCGCATGTGCTGGGATGCAACAACTCCGATTCCTTCCAATGAGCATGGTGTCCGACGATGGCCTGCCATCACCATGCATACTGAGGAAACACTCGAAGCGGTACGTAAACATCCCGAACTTGACAAATACCAATGGCCACCGCATCTTGAATTCAGGTGAAGGTATGAACCTCAAGCAAATCGCTGATTTCGTGAAAATCAAACACACCTTGTTTTCGCTTCCGTTCGTCTTGATTGGTTATTTCATCGCTGTTGAAGAATTCAATCATGGATACGGCATCGACCTTCTCTGGATCCTGTTGGCTGCTGTTGGTGCTCGTGGACTTGCGATGACCCTGAATCGAATCATCGATCGAGACATCGATGCTGCAAACCCTCGAACACAAGGAAGGCATCTTGCCTCAGGTGCCATGAGCATCCAGACAGCTTGGATTCTCTCAGCCGTCTTCCTAGTGGTGCTTCTTGTCAGCGCTGGCTTGCTCAATGAAGTGGCTTTGATGATGGCGTGGCTACCTGTCCTTGCGTTTGTGATTTATCCATACATGAAGCGATACACCTGGTTGTGTCATTTTTGGCTCGGCCTCTGCTTGGGACTCGCCCCCGCTGGCGCATGGGCTGCTATCGCTGCAGATACACACGGGTGGGCCGCGATTACTGATGCATCACTATGGGCTCCAACCATCTTTGCGATTTCACTCGGTGTTGCACTCTGGATTGCAGCCTTTGACATCAACTATGCACGAATGGATGTTGAGAGCGATCGTGAACAAGGCATTCACTCATTCCCATCGAAGTTTGGTGAGCGAGCAACAACGCGAACAACGATACAACTCTCATTGTTGTGGTTCGCCTGTTTCGCCTTTTCTGATCCGATGGAAGGAATTTGGTTCCTTGCATCATCAGGATTAATGGCAATAGCCAATATCTACGTCGTTCTGAAAAAGGATAGTTTTTCAGACTTCCAAACAACCTTGTTTCGAGTATCTATGTTAACAGGATGGGTCTTGCTCGCCTCACTCATCGTAGGCTTTGCAGTTGAGGTTCCAACTGGATTGGAAGATTGATTGCTTTTCAGCAGCAACCATGATCTCGAAGCGGAGCAGGAATAAAGGTCACTCGATCCACATCTTGTGTCTTCTGAAGTTGTTGCATGACTTTTCTCATGTTTCCTGCAGCTCCAGACGCTTGCATCATGTCAACGCACGAATTGTTGAACTGGCTTGTGTGACTGTATGATGTTACAGTGATTTCGCCCGAGTGGCGTATGTTGTGCAACTTTTGCTCGATTCCATGCTGAAAGAAAACAACAAGGATGCCTTCAATCTCCACATCCTCATCCATTGAACCAATACTCCCTCGTTGCAGTTCTTCGGCGAAATGAAGCGATGCGTCTCGCAGAAACCGACTGCGGTTATCGTAGCCTGATGTTTGGACAAGATTGTCCAACTCATCTGCAAATTGATTGTCAACGCTGAAAGATACAACTCTGCTCATGTTTCAACCGATTCAATATGTGATAATAATAGTTACTTGTTATCTAATTATTAAGTTGTATTATATATGTATTAATTGTCGAGCGAACATGCGCAAGAAGAGTATGCATGTAGTTTTGATGGCGAGTATCCTAGTTTTTTCCAGCATTGCTGGCTGTCTAGGCAACGACGATGATGATGAAGAAAAAGAGGAATACACCGTCATTGCGTCGACGTACCACGTTGCGCAACTGGCCGAAGCCGTGAGTGGAGGCCTTGTTAATGTTGAAATGATGAGCACATCGAACGTTCCTGTTCACGACTACGAACTGAGCCCAACGGACAGGATCCGCTTGAACGAAGCTGACGTCTTCTTGTACCACGGCCTTGGTTTGGAGCCTTGGGTTGACGGCGCACTTGCCGACTTACCCGCTGACGGCCCTGCCGTCTACTCTACACACGCCATGCCTGGTGATGAATCGACCCTTGACTTTGATTCTATCCTCATCAACAAACTCTGTACCTCGTTGACGGGGCCCTCTACCACGGATATTCATGTCCTTGCGGACCATCCTAGTGAGGCTGAAGAACTTCATAGCGATGATGGGTCCCACAATCTTGGATTCCCAGAAGATGACCAT
>DAKS01000037.1:5801-21996 GCA_002499195.1 Euryarchaeota archaeon UBA443 | reverse complement strand
GCAGCCATTCGAAGTTCCATAGCAATTCGACGGCCACTGCTCATTGGCTTTCTCCAGAGAGCGTTTCCATATGGATGTCCGACATTGACGTGTACGTTGGTTCCTCCACCAAGGCGAGGAGCAACGTCGTAAATCCAGTAATTCATATCCTTGTCAATACACGTTTGTAGACAGAATGGTCCGATGATTCCAGGATCATAGTGCTCTTTGCTCGCAGTGACGAATTTTTCTCCGAGTTCAAACGCCTTCTCAAGCAATGATTCACGAATCGTTGCAGTATTGTGACCAACAACGGTCATCTCTGGAATCTTCTGATTGTCTGGCATCGTCATTTGTTGTGGTGCGGGAAGTCGGACATGTCCATCCAAGGATGATTCAAATCTCCAGTCAACTCCAAGCAATTCCAACTTCTCTCCTTCTTCAGCGAGTGGACTGTAGAAGAAGTTGAGGTTGAATACTGGTCCAATAACATAACGTTCGATACGTGCTCCATCAAGCGATGCTTGATCGATGATACCATCCTTAAGCAGAACTTCGGACTTCTCTTTGTATTCCGCATAAGATGCACAAGTGAAGAATCCACGTTCTAACTTCTTTTGTGCGTGATGAAGTTTTACGATGACCAAACAATCGATATCTTCAGGATTTTCAATAGCTTCTGGGTATGGAAGACCTGCTTTGTCAAGAATCCAATAGTAATCCTGTTCCTCTGTTCTTTCTTCCATTCGTAGCATGTTTCGTGAACCAAAGAGTGGAACCTTGAACTTGTTCTCAACGTCCTCAATCGATGAATAGGATGTGAACGAACGGTTTGGAATGTAGACTACGTTGCGCTTTCTCATCTCAACTTGCATCGATTCATCCATCACATCATTGAATGAAGGCATAACGATTGCCTTGTCAACCATGCCACGAAGAACACGTCCTGAACTGGAACGTTTTGTCTTGAAGTAATTTGCATAGGTCTTGTGTCGACCTTCTTGGCAATAAGCTACTGTAGGGAAACCTTCCTCGATTCCTCCATCACAAATATCCAGTGCTGAATGTGATGCAGTCATTCCGATTCGGAGTTTCATCCGATCGTATTCTTCGATGATTTTTGCAATATCATCACGTTGAAGCATTGTTCTCAACCGCCTCTTGTCAATCTAGGTCTTTGATACCATCGATTCGACACTATCAATCAAAGCGCTGCAATTCCATCAATTCCTCGGTTGTGAGGGTATCTCCGGACATCAACTTGCTCATCAAATCTTGAACTTCGACACGGGCAGTTGGGCGTTCTCCTCCACCTGCTTCAGCACTGCGACGTGCTCGCATCATGTCTTGAATGGAATGTAGGCAGCGGAGAGATACGATGTAGAAACGGTGAGCCTTGTCAGCTTCTTGCTTCGTATTTCGCAATTCTCGGTGCTTTGAATTTGCACGCTCACGCTGTTTGTTGACTTCCTTATCCCATTGAATCATCAGATCGTGAGCTTCTTGAGCAGCAGTAGCGGCTTCTTGAACAGCGTGATGAGCCTCATCGTGCTCTTTTCGTGCAGCATTGAGATCCTCATTTCCATTGGATTCGGAGCCCATTGATTCCTGGTCCTTCTTCATTTGACGAATCTTCGCATTGAGTTCTTTCAAACGCTTCATGACCTTACCTTCGTTCTTTCCAGTGTGCTCACCGCGCTCGAATTCACGCTCTAGGCGGCTGAATTCGCGTTGGAGTGATTGAAGTGTAACAGGGCGTTCTCGACGACCTCTTGGACCACGTTCTGCTGGTTTTTCTTCAGGCTGTTCGGCTCGGATTTTGTCACGAATTTCAGCAACTTTCTTGCTCGCTTCATTTCGCATCCCTTTCTTTTCACGAACGACTTGATTCATTTGCTCACGAACTTGCTTCTGTTGATCTGAAAGTTGAATCAATTCACGAACTTCAGAGTTGAATTCGTTTCGTTGAGAAACCAATTCCTTGGTTTTCTCATTCCACGAATCACGTTCTTCACGATACTGCGTGGCTTTTCCGTCAAGGATTGAACGTCGTTCTTCGAAGAGTTGCTTGAAATCATCCATGGTCTTCACTCTCGTTCCGTGGCACAGTTGGATATGCTACAGCCAACCGACCTGCCACGCCCATATAACCCCTTCACTCCGTCCGATAGATTGAGAGTTCAGGAAATCATCGGAAAGTAATGTTCAAAGTCATTGAGGAAATATAGTATGTTGGTGAGAAGATGCTTCTTGGCGGAATGCAAGGGATGGAACGCGTTGTACAATCAGATATTCATGCTCCATACATCAGTCTCGTGACTGGGCCCCCAGGTTCGATGAAATCCTCACTCTGCTTGACCTTGTTGACAAATCATCTCAATAGAACAGGCGAATTTGGGCTATATTGTACGGTTGAAGAAACGGTTGATTCACTCATGCGTGCAGCGAGTAGCCTCGGACTGCAGTTGCCTATGAACTTGCAAGTGACCGATTTTACTGAACTCCGTCGTGAAAATGAAGATATGGATTACCTTAAGTTTACACGAAAAATGATTGAACATTTCAAGCAAACGCATGGTGATCGATTTACGACATTTGTTCTTGATTCTCTTGGTGCAATCTATTCGTTGACAACCGTCAATGAAGCAATGCGAAAGAAGATGTTCTCATTCTTCGATTTCCTTCGTTCAATGAATCTAAACGTGCTTCTCATAACAGAGCGAAACCTTGGCAATCATGCTGAATTGCAAGGAAATGAAGGATTCCTTGCCGATGCAGTGATCAACTTAGGTATGGATCATCGGAATGGTAAATTGGTTCGGACGATGCAAATAGAGAAAATGCGCCACATTCGACATGCTATGGAAAAGCAGGCCATCGACGTTGGCCCCCATGGTTTAGTCGTACTTGGGCCACTATTCGATTGAATCGAGCAGTAGGTCAATAGCGCCTAGGTTTACATTTGCTTCTGATTTGATCATTATGATTGATGATTTATTGGAAAAGAATACTGCGCACCCATTCTTACCGATAAGACTCAATTTCTTTTTGTTTTTGAGAATTCTTTGAACTGAGGTGAAATTTACTTTTGAATCAGGGTTCTCTTCACTTAGAACTTCCACTGAAACGACATGTGGAATTTGACGTAGCGCATCAAGGGATTCTTGCACGATTCAAACTTCTTACTAGGGTGTATCATTGTTTGGATGATAATGTTGTAGTTTACCGCGCATCATATATCCCATCCCTTGGCGATAGTATCCATGTAATTCCTGTATGATTTCCAAACCTCTTTTTCTATAGAATGATATCGCTCGCTGATTTGAAGCTCGAACCTCCAACTGAATATTGTGAAATCCCTTTGCAAGAAGTTCATCGATCATCAGATTCCAAACAAGCGAACCCCAGCCTTTTCCACGAGCGCCTACATCGAGAACAAAGGATACGATTCGAATTGTATCTTCTTTGAAAGGTGAGGTCCAGAGAAGACCACGCATCGATTCAGGAGTCGATTCTTCTGAATCGAACAACATGAAATTCCCTTCCCACTCGGGAACTGGTAGGGATTGAATTGATCCTATGAAATACTCCTCTCCAGTACCTTCGAGAAATAATCTCTGAATGGCTTGAGTCCATTCGATGGAGAGTTGAGTAGGGGCGAGGCCATGCCGCCATCCCTCCTTCAATGAATCACTTCCTCGATTCTTTTCGTCCACGTGTACGTCCTTGACGGATATCGATTCTTTGAGAAGATCGCTTTTTTGATTGGCGTCGTTTTTGTTTAGGTTTTTGCTCTCCACTGTTACCAATGCTTGCAATACCGCCTTTGGAAAGCAATGCGTCGAGTTCATTCAACGATAGTGAGTCGCCACTGGAAGCCTTTTGACGGACCTCATTGATGTTTACATCAGGTGCACGAGGCCTACGGTCTCTCGATTGGCGGTTAGGAGAACGTTGGTTTCTGTTTTTCTTTGAGGATATGCGCTGCCATGCTTCCAAACGACCTATTTCTCGACGCAATTCGTGCTTTGATGAATATTGTTCATTGATAGATCGTTGAAGCAACTTCGCATTCTTTTGAAACTCCTTTACCGATTTAGGGTTGAGATGGACGCTCTCCAATGCAGGGTTGCTCTCAACGAGTTTGACAAGGACATCCTCCTCTCTTTTCTTCGTCTTCTTTAGTGCACGGTATTCTTCATTCTGTTCCCGCCTTAATCGGATGAATTCTTGGTGTGCTTCATTGGATTTCAATGATGCTTCATACATCGCTTGCAATTCAAAGAAATAAGCGAAGTCGCCTCTTTCTACACCAAGAGTAGGGGCATTGAAGACATCAACTTCTGAAGTTAACTTTTCGAAGATACGTACCATTTCCTGATGGATTCGTTTGGTTGGAATAGCAACACGTTGGTTGATGCCATCTCGAACTTCTCGAAGTTCCTGAACTTTCATACTCAACGGTCGAAGTTCGGAGAGGATTTGTTGCCGGTCTGATCTCACATTCCGGGTTTCTCTTAGACCTCCTCTAAGAATATCGAGTAGTTCCTTTGAATTCTGTCGCTCCTCAACAAGGTCTCGAATCTGACCTTCAACATCTTCGAGTTTTGCTCGTAGTTCCTCAAGGCGACTAGCAACCTCATCCTTGGAACTGTTTCGCAAATCATGGAACAAGTCATCCGGTTCTTCATCGATTTCGAACACAGGTTCACATATTTCTTGCCAGGTTTTTCCATCAGAGAGCATATTGATGGCTCGCATGAATTCATTTTGAATTGACATCGCCCCTTCTGCTCTGACCACTCGAGAGAGATCGTGTTCATGATCGAATGGATCCTCGATTGGCATCACATGTTCCATCCATCCATCATCAGCTCCGGTCACAACTTCAAGTGGCAACGGTCCTGTATGTTCCCACTTTTTTGATTTGGTTGAGAGTGCCTCACCATTACGAATTGAGACTACCATAGAGTCCCAGTCCCATCGAGTTGCAAAGCGGTCAAAGAAACTGATCAAAAGAGATCCTAAGGATTGTGTATTGTTGGTAGCAAAGACCTCATCATCAAAACCAACATCGTATTTTTCCCCATGGAATGAAAGCGGTCTTGAAGGACAACCTTCTTGTCGGTTGGGGGCTAGTGGGGGCTGTGCCATTTGTGCGTGTTGAATGGTAAGCAATGTCCATGCATAGGAAGATAATGAGCCTTCAAAGGCGTTGTTTATCCCTCTTCGGCTAGCCCAATACTTGACCATTTGAACCAGAAGCCTAAGTCGCTCCTCTTGAGCGTAAGATTTCAACATCATTGAGTTGTATATTGCAAGTCGATTGTCGAGGGAAATATCGACATCCAATCCGGAACGTGGGTCCTTGAACTTCACAATTGGGATTCTTGCTTTTGGAATGAGTTGGATATCTTCCATTCCCTCTTCATGAAGGAGTCCTGATATTTTCCTCAATACTTTGCGCGGAGTCTTGTTTTTGAAGGACAGACAAAGGTCAAGATCTCCCGTTCCAATCGAAAGATTGGTTACGCTTGAACCGAATACTTCAATCATTGCATTCTTTCCAAAACGTCGGAACAAAAGTCCCTTAAGATGCTTTGTAAGTGATTCTCTACTTCTTGCTTTAGCATCGCCTATCTTCTTTATTACATTCTTCAAATCAGAATCAAGTTTTTGGATATAACTCTCTTCAATAGTTGTTAAATCTGGAATAACAATTTCTTCGACCAGATGCTTGTAAAGATGCGGCCATTGATCTTGCTGCTCCTGAGAAAGCCCAGTCGTCGTGCAGACACTCATTCTTCCTCACCATCCTTCTCGAGTTTTTGGCGACGTTCTCGGGCTAATGCTCTCGAGGACTTTCCGCCTTCTCGTACCCGTTCAGCATCGGTCATCAGTTCATTGAATCCATTCTCGATGCAATTATTCCAGAACTCAATGCCTCGTTGACTTTCGTCAAGGGCCTGAGCCAGTCGAGTTGTTCTAGCATCAGCATGTTTTCTCTTTTGCTCGTTCTCGATGTAAGTGTCGTGAAAAATCTGGTTCTCATCGTGTAATTGAACCATTGCTTGATGTGCTTTGTCAGCGGTTTCAAGCAATTGTTTCGCATCTTCTCGTAATTCCTTCATTCTGTTGATTTCAGCAAACTTCTCTTTACGAGAATCAACCCAGTCCTCATGCTCTCGAATGAGATTTTTCATTTCATTGAGTGTTGTTCGCTCATCGATGTGCGTACCCCAATTCGTTTGCAATGAAAGGTCGAGTGCATCGAGTCGTTGTTGTAAGCGATCTTTTGCCCATTCTGGTTCAGCGGCGGTATTGCCTTTCTGCTGAGGTGTTGATTCACGAATTGCATTCGCTTCAATAAACAGTTTCTTTGCCTTTGTCTGAGCATCATTCCTTTCTTTCTTGAGCGATGCAACCTTTTTGTTAACATCATCTCGCTTTGCTTTAGCTGCACGTGCCATAGAAGCAGCTTCCGTAAGTTCACTACTACGTGCATCGAGTTGTTCAGGAATATCTGCAGCAAGCCTTTCTCTGCGATGAAGGATGGCTTTGCCCAAGAACTCGGGCGTAATGGCCAAGAGTTCCTCAGGCGTCATGTATTCCGCCCACTCTGCTTCCTTCAATAAACCTCCCGTCATGCCTCTATTCGACATCATGCTCAAAAACCTCCACAGTTTCAAGCATCTTATGGAGCAAGAGCGGAATCATTTTCCAACCATATTCTTGGTTGGAATGATTGTTTGTTCCTTACTTTCAATACCCATTGTTCAAGCGGATGGGCCTACGGATGTCCAATTCGTTGGTTCGAATGCATTGACGTATTCGGGGGCTAATGAATCCGGTGTGCTTACTACAAATTCCACAGTCCGCCAAGGGGATTATCTCAATCTGGAGATTCCAGTCGAGAATACAGGAGTTGATGCACAAGTTGCTTCAATTGTTCTCGAAGTTAGCCAAGCGGGGTGGAATGAAACGGCTTATTTTGAAAACATCTCAATCGATGCGATGACCACCCAGGTCCTACTTTACCTCTCATCAACTCAAGTCGATGAAGGTACACTTGACGTTGAAATGTCTATCAACAACACGAGCATTATGCTGACCGATTCGATACAAATTGGTCCTCCACCTCTACCAAATGTTCATGTCGATATTGAATTATTGACTACCTCGTATTCTTCAGGCGATCTTATCCAATTCAACCTTTCATCAAGCAACGATGATGGAGAGAGGTCATTCGAAGGAGACCTTGTTTGTAATTTCCTTGATGAAGAAGTGTACAATCAATCTCTAAGCGTCGGTGTTGGGCAAGATGTTAGCGACAATCTTGCATTATATGCACGTCCTGGTGTATTGGAATGTCAAGTCCTTGGCGATCGTAATCAATCATCTCAGACTACAGTAATGTATTCGCTAGAAGGCCTACCATCTGCCGTGTTTGAACAGGCAGGTTCGAGTGGGTTTTCGTTCATAGGAGGTCCATGGCATGGCGGTGATGATATGGAGGTCTCATTCATATTGCGTAATCAAGGTGATACGACAGGTACTGCACAACTCAATGTTGTTCATGATGGAATCGAATACAATAGCGATTCTTTGTCTCTAGATTCAGGTTCTGCTGGTGAGTTGCGACTTATTTTCGAGGATCTTGCTGAAGGTGAACACAACTTCACATGGGTGATCGTTTCAACAGATGGTATCGTTTCAAGTGGTCTCGATGGAATTGCAGCAATGGTTGTTCTTAGCCCTCAAGCAATGTTCGCGGAGGTTGAGGCGGAAGAAAGTACATCAGGAGTTCAACTAAATTGGAATGTATCGATTACAAATGGAGTTGATCGAGAAGTGAAATTACGATTTGGTTATCGTATCTCTGGGACAGATGTTTTTGTCAATGAGCAAATCGTTACACTCGGTTCTGGTACACTTACCGGTCAAACGATACTGGGTGAAATCCAGAGTGATACTGTTTTGATTCGAATGGAGGCCATAGACTGGGTTGCTTCAACGAACAGTTACATTGCTACTGCATCACTGTCGGTCAGTGAAGCTGCATATTCAGTTGAAATCGATCCGATTACTCTGCCTCGAGAGCCTGTTGAAGGAGAGGAGGTTACGGTAACCATAATGCTCCAGAACACTGGTTCTATAGAGGGTCCTGGAGGCGTTTTGTACCTTACAGATAGCAGTGGACTACTTCTTGGACAATTAGCAACCGAGCCTTTGCAAGCGAGTTCCTCAAGGAATTATGACGTAACCTTTGTCGTTCCGAATGGCAATGAAATTTTATTGAACGCTGAATGGCGATACGATTCTTTGGTTGTTGAAGATGAGCAAAGCATACTCGTGTCTGCCCAAGAAGCCGAGGATAAATCAGCTGAGATTCCATACGTTGCTATTGGAGGTGGTGTTGCTGTCGCCTGTTGTATCATTCTTGTACTCCATTTACGACGAGGAACATCGACTGAATCAAAGCCTAAGAAAGAAAAGAAGGAACAGCCAAAGCAAGAGAAGAAAAAGGCCGAATCCGTGGAAAAATCTTGTCCAGCGTGTGAACGAACCTTACGTATCCCTGGTGACTATTCTGGAACCGTTCGATGCCCAGATTGCTCAGAGAAGTTCGAGGTTGAAGCGGAGGAATCTTTGGATTTAGAAGATGAATTGGACTCGATCGATGATGAAGAACCTGAAGAACAACCTGTTGAAGAGAAGATCGAAATCGAATGTCCCGAATGCTCTTCTAAGCTTCGCGTACCTTCAACATACAAGGGTTCAGTCCGCTGCCCATCATGTTCCAATGTCTTCTCTGCAGCATAAGACTTAGAGAAACCCTTGAATTTCAGAACATAGTAGCAAGGTACATGGCGGGTCACTTTCAAGAATTTGAAGATGAATACCTTGAGATGATGTATGAATTTTTTGAAAAGGACGAAAACTCGCGTGTTCGAACCGGTGATTTAGCCGAAAAGTTAGGTGTTTCACCCGCTTCAGCCACCGAAATGGTTCAGAGATTGGCGAGCAAAGGATACATCGATTATCAGCGCTACAAAGGAGCAAAACTAACTCAGAAAGGTTTTGAACACGGCCGTATGATGAAGCGACGCCATCGTCTTGCTGAAGTTCTGTTGAATCGTATTCCTTTCGATGGAAACATGCATGAGACTGCTTGCAGGCTCGAACATGCTATCGACGATGATTTGGAAGTGGCTCTGACCGTACTTCTCGGTGATCCTCAATTAGACCCGAGTGGCAGAGATATTCCGAAATCAGGCGAACATATCGAGCAACGCATCAAGTCATTCCAACAAGCACATCTTGAACTTTCAAATCTTGAAGCCGATGAATCTGGAATAATTCAAGGAATAATCATCTCAGATTCCCTAAGATTACTCCTTGGAGAAACGATCAGTCTTGGGCAAGTTGTTACTTCTAATGGCCAGAGTGTTTATTCTATCGGTGGGCAAGAATTGCTATTGGATGATAAAATTGCGAAGGGTATTATCGTTGAACGTGATTTCAACTAGAATTGAAACATTCATCCGGTTTGTCCCCGAATCCTTTTGAGTTCCACCATCAAGGACTTTGTGTGAGCGAAACGACCGTTGATGCATTGAGCGATGACATTTCCTCTTCGTTGTTTGAACGAGAGCGAGTACTGCTCTCCATCGACAATCAACTAATCTCCTTAGGAATACGACTAACATTACTCCTTCCAGCTTTTTGTTTGTTCATACTTCTTGGAGCATGGGCGTACGAAGGAACAGATCCTAATTGGTGGGAGTCCAGTATTGAACCATCGCTCGGACAATCTTTCAGTTCAACTCTGTTGTTGCTCGGAACTGTAGTTGGTATCGGATGGTTGCTTGCTTTAGGGATTCACCGCTATCGGATTGCTCTTTCTTACTCTGTTTTTGTTCAGAAAGTTGAGGCATCTGAAAAGCGGCATCAAAACATCGAAGCTCTGCATGGTTACGATGGTATGGCGCATAGAATTCACAAGCAACTTCGAATGCACTCACTTTCGTTCACGACCGTACTACTCAGTTGTCTCGGTCTTGGAGTTGTGCTCCTGATAGGACTTCATTCCTCTCTTGGTGAGAATATTTTCCTCGCATCATGGGGAATGCTACTTCTAGCTCTTGGTTTCCATATGAATACAAGACAGAACCGATTTAACATGGTCCATAAATCAGGATTGTTGGATGCCTTTGAAGCACCTGTTCATCCTTCGACGTTGAATGGTGTGTTCGATGATATGATTCGAACTCATCTAGACCCGCTTCTTCGTTCTCAGTATGACGAACTAATGCGTTCAGTACAAGGATATGTCAAGCGTGGTATAAAGCACGATTATGCTCGTGAAAAGGTTCTGATGACACTGTATCGTCACTACAATGGACTCGACTCAAAGACGGTGCGTCTTGAACTTGAGGAAGTGATCAAAGAAGAGGGAGCAGACCTTTTGTTGAATGATGAATCCTTTAGCCTCGAGCTCTGGTTACAACTGATTGAACACGCTCAACAACAATGTCCTGCTTTCTTCCGTCTCATAGATCGAATTGAACAAGATATGGAATTTGGGCGTCCTCCAGCACTCAAGGACCTCGTTTTCGAAGTCGATTTGGAGAATGTTGTTACCAAGCGTGCTAATCTCTTCGTCTTCATGCATAACCTTTCGAATAAGAGTAGAACTGTTGTGTTCCGTGTTCAATCACCTGATTTCCGTCCTCATCAAATCGCTATGCGCTACCAACTTGCTCCAGGAAAGGAGATGTGGTGGTCAAGTGATGCGCTTCCTATCGCAGTTGAAGGTAATGAAGATGTTCTCGGTAAAATGACTGGACTTCTTCGAGATGGTACGATGGCATGGCAAACGCTTCTACCTGAAAGATTTGGAGAAGCAACCGTATCCGTCCGTCTTGAGGAAGTAAGCGGTGACCTTCTCATTGGTCGTCAAATAAACGTCAATGTAAGGAACGAGTTCCAACGACGCCTAAGACGCATTGTCACCTTATCAACTCAAGTGTTAGGTACGTTGGTCATCACCTTAGCAAGCATCCTTGAATTGCTTGAAATTTTCAACGTTTGAGATGGATATTGCAAGCCATAGGTTTGAAATGCAAAACCGCTACGCAGTGGTATGTTGGGTTCGAAAGACCAAGCTGATGAACGCCCCGATGCAGACTTGCGAGACCGCTTGCATGCGATGGAAGCGAAAGTAAGAAAGTTGCGAGAAGTACGTAACAACTTCAGTTCTGAAGCGCGTTCAGCAGCCGAACAACGCAATGCAATACAGGCTCAGTATAAGGAACATCGAGAAAAGGTCGATTTGGTCCTTGCAGAAGTTAAAGCGATCCGTACCGAAGTTCGTATGTTCAAAGAAAAGAGAAATGCGATTCAAGATCAAATCAAGTCCGTAATTGGTCAGGCCAAGGGACGTCGAGGTGAGAAGAACGAGAAGAAGAGTGCAACAGCAGAACACGCTCAACTGAAGCGTGATGTTGCCCAACTTGAGAACCTCTACAATACATCCGCTATGGGTCCGAAGAAAGAAAAGGAAACCATGGAGAAAATCAAGAATATGACTCGCCGTATTCAGGAATTGTCTCCTGATGTAGAAGCCTTCGAGTTGGTTGCAGTCGATCTAGATGATCTCGATTCAGCGATCAAGACTCTAAAGGCAGAGGCTGATGCTGCGCATCAAGCAATGCTTGAGGCAGTCGGTCGTGCTGATGAAAAGTCAAAGGAAGTCGACGAAGCATTTGCTCATCGAGACTTCCTCAAGGCTGAGGGTGATCGCCATCACAACGAGTATGTTGCTCTTCGTGCAAAGGCTGACGAGACTCACGCTAAGATCGATGAGATGATGACCGATGTCAACAAGGTCAGAGATGAATTGAACATGGCTCGTGAAGAACGTAAGTCTTGGATGACTGAGCATAACAATGCTGTAACCAAGAGTCTCAAGACAGGTGCTGAATCTGAGGAAGTTGCTGATGAATTGATTACTAATCTACTAAGTGAAGGAACACTTACTTTTGGTGGAATGGGCCAAGAGGAGACAACCGCTTCCAACGCTCCACGACGTGGTGGTAAGAAGAAGAAGATGGGCCGAATCGATATGTCGGCTGGTCGTCGACGTCGCTGATAGTTATGCTTGGAATTATCATGGCCGGTGGCCAAGGCTCACGATTACGTCCCATTACGGATGTTCGACCAAAACCTATGGTTGAGGTTCTTGGAAGACCTGTAATCGATTTTGTCAAAGATTCAATGATTCAGGGTGGTGTAAACAATATCATCGTAACCACTGGCTATCGTGGAGAGATGCTTGCTGAACATGTTAAGGAGTGGAATATCGATGGTCGTACTGCTAGAATCAACCAAGAATCTACTCCTATGGGGACTGCTGGAAGCGTTCGCTTATTGCTCGATGAGATTACTGACACCGTAATTATTGGTTCAGGAGATTCTGTGGCTTCATTTGATGTTGCTGCATTAATGGATGCGCACAAGCGTAGTGGTGCAAAAGCTACCATGGCATTGTGGGAAGTCGAAGATCCTAGTCCGTTTGGTATCGTTGGATTGTCATCAAGCGCTGAGGGTGAAATCGATGGAAGTCTTCGAGAAGGTTATATTCGCAGATTTAAGGAAAAACCAACTCCAGAAGAAGCGTTCAGTAATGTCATCAATGCTGGGTTGTACATACTTGAACCCGAAGTGATGGCACTTGTGCCCGAAGGAGAGAAGTATGATTTCTCAAAGAATCTATTTCCTCGTTTGCTTGAAATGGGTTGGCCTATGTATGCACAAGCTATCGATGGTGTATGGTTTGATGTGGGTTCTCCTCAAGAATTAATCCGCGCTCAAAACGTTCTGATCGAGCGAAGAGATGAACTTCCGTTCCCTCTTCCTGATGGTGCTAGAATCGAGCGTTCATCGTTTATCCACCCAAGTGCTACTGTTTTGAATGATTCAATCGTTGAAGAATCTGTAATCGCACAAAACGCCTTTGTTGGAGCAAATGTTGTTCTCAAGCACTGCGTTCTCATGAATGGTTCAAGAGTTGAGGAGGGGGCTGTTCTGGATAATTGTATTCTTTCTCCAGGTGCTGTTGTTTCTGCTAATTCATCAGTATCCAACGTTATTCTGGGTGATGATGAACGCCTTGAAAATGTTTGAAATAAATAGGTAATAGACATTAGTTCTAATACTCTCGACGGTAAGAGGATTCCAATGCAGGTAGAGAGGACGTATAACCGGACATGGGAACAGATAGAGCTCATGCTCGATCGTGCTGAAAAGAAGATGAAGAAGTGGAAAGACTTCTTTGAAGACTGTCGAGAACGTGGTGACCGTGATGGTATGAAAGATGCTGCTCGTAATTTCAAGGCCTTGGAAGGTGTCATCAAGACACTCAAGTGGACACTTGGTGATGTGAGTGTTGAAACGCCACTGGAATGATTACCAGCCACGTTGATCGAGTCGAACTTCAAGAGTTTCGAGCTCATCACCTTTCATTGGATTACCTTCAGTCATAGCCATCGCTTCTGCAACTTTGCTTGCATCATCGTAGTGAGCTGTTGCCATAACGATAGCATCGGCCATGGTTGGAGGGTCGTCCGACTTGAAAATTCCAGAGCCAACAAAGATTCCGTCCATACCCATACGCATCATGTGCGATGCATCGGCAGGTGTGGCAATACCGCCAGCAGAGAATGTGACGACAGGAAGTCGACCAATTGCTTTCACTTCATCGAGAATCTCACGTATTGAGGAACGCATTGCATCGTCTATGGTTCCAAATGGTGTCTCTAAGTGTGTGCCAGGTAGTTTTGAGGTATCTGCAAGGACACGGTAACGTTCCAAGATAAGTTCTGCTGTTTCGTCGAGTAGGTTGTCATCCATCGATTGAACTTGCTTAATCTCTTGAGTGATCAGCCGGGAGTGGGTTACAGCGGCCACAAGGTTGCCTGTACCTGCTTCACCTTTGGTACGAATCATTGCAGCACCTTCGTGAATCCTTCGTACTGCTTCACCAAGTTCGGTCGCACCACAAACGAATGGGATTTCGTAGTCTTTCTTACTGATGTGGAAAAACGGATCTGCTGGTGTCAATACTTCCGATTCATCAACCATATCGACGCCCATTGCCTCAAGGATTCTTGCCTCTCCTTCGTGGCCAATACGAGCTTTCGCCATGACTGGGATGGATGTACAATCAAGAATACCCTGAATCATGTCAGGATGGCTCATACGGGCAACGCCTCCTGCCTTGCGAATGTCAGCAGGTACACGTTCCAATGCCATGACTGCAACAGCACCAGCGTCTTCAGCAATAGCCGCCTGTTTAGCATCGACGACGTCCATAATGACACCACCTTGTTGCATACGAGCGAATCCACGCTTAAGGAGGTCGCTTCCGTGACGAAGTTTGGTAAAATCAGTACGCATCATGAGTATCAATCCTTGCGGAGGTTTACCCCTTCAAGAAGGTTGGTTAAGGGCAATGCTCAATTCAAGAGCCAAGAACTGGTGAGTCGCCTTCGGCAATAGGTGCATCAGCGGCTTCATTTTCGTTCCTATCAATCCATTCTTCTTCTTCATCAGGGACGTCGGTATCAGCGAAGATTGCTTCGACAGGACATTCTGGAACACATGCACCACAATCGATGCATTCATCTGGATCGATAATCAGGTATGTGTCCATTTCGCGGAATGCTTCAACAGGACAAACTGCGACGCAATCTTGGTACTTGTGGTTCATGCATGCTGAGGTGACGACGTGAGTCATGAATTACGGATTGTCATCAACTACTTGAATGCTATTCATTCAGCCACAACGGTTTAGGTTAGCCGAAAATATCCATTGCAATCGATTGAACATCCTGTCCAGGGTATACTGCTAGTTTGATTCTAATCTTGATAACTGGATTCTTTTGCTTTGGATCGCTAAGAATCACATCCTGCCCAATAACAGACTCTAGGCAAAGCCGTAGATGGATAACGTTGTCCTCATCCAATCTTGCATCGAGTTCGGCTAGGAGGGTTGGATGGTGTGGCTTGAGTTTTTGTACAAAGGATTCGAGTTGCTTATTCTTCTTAATCTGTGTTGAAAGCATAGCTACCTTTGGTCCATGGTAGGAGGTTGTCATGTTAACAGACCATTCTGTTTCTGTTAACCACTCAAGTGCTTGCGTGACCAAATCAATATCCTGTAATTCATGCGCCGTTGCCGCTGCATGAACGTGAAGGATGCCCATAAATCCACGTTGTAATGCAAGGGTCATGAGTTTTACCGCTCGTCTTTTCCATCAATTTGCTTCAAATAGGTGATGTATGTCGGTGAAACGCTAGAGGGGTAGCCCCCTCAAGATAACCTCCGAGATGAGCGACATGGCAAAGAAGATTAGCGCAAAAGCGCGAGCAGCAGCCCGTAAGCAGAGAGATAAGTGGAAGACCAAGCGTTGGTACACGATTCGAGCGCCTCGAAATCCATGGAATTATCAAAACATTGGTGAGACCATCGGTGAGTCAGACGAACACATCATCGGACGTATCTATGAAATGACACAGCAAGAATTCAACGGTGACTTCACCAAGATGCATGTTATGCTTCGTTTCCGAGTTTCAGAAACAGTTGGACAAGATGCATTGACCACGTTTATTGGTCACCACCACCAGACCAACCACATTCGACGACAAATTCGCCGATACCGTGGAAAGATCGACGACGTACTAGACGCTGTAACCGAAGACGGTTACTTGGTTCGAATCAAGCCATTGATTATCACCCAAAAGCGTATCCAGACCTCGCTCAAGCAAGCAATTCGTGCTAAGACACGGGAAGTTCTTCATGGCTATATTGCGAAGAATACCTATGATTCACTGCAAGTTGCTATGCTCGATGGTTCACTTGAAGGAGAAATCCAGAATAAGATCAAGAGTATCTATCCATGTCGTTCAGTCGTAATCCGTAAGAGCCAACTCTTGCAAGAAGGTGTTGTTACTGACCAAGGACCTACTCTCGATGAAATCCATTCTGAAGAAGCACGTAAGGAAGCTGAGATCAAGGCCAAGAAGGCTGCAGCACTTGCTGAAGCAATGGCTGATGAAGAAGCAGAAGACGATGCTGAAGAAGCATCGGAAGAAGTTGTTGAAGAAGTTGCAGAAGCAGAAGAAGCACCTGCTGAAGAAGAGGCTGCTGAAG
>DAKS01000037.1:0-5479 GCA_002499195.1 Euryarchaeota archaeon UBA443 | reverse complement strand
CTGAAGAAGAGGCTGCTGAAGAAGCTCCTGCTGAGGAAGAATCATCGGATGATGTTGACTATAGTTCAATGACCGTTGCAGAACTCAAAGTACTTCTCAAGGAGGCAGGCAAACCTGTCTCTGGAAAGAAGGCTGAACTAATTGAGCGCTTGCAAGAGTAATCAGCGAACATTTGACAACCCTTGACTGAGAGGGGAGTCCATGCAGCGACTTGCTATCATCGGCGGTACGGGTCTTCTCAACATGGCAACAGGCCAGCCTTTTGCTGATGCAGGCCTTGAAGTTCTTACCACAGATTCCTTTGAAGTTGAGACTCCTTACGGTAAAGTTCCATTGAAGTCGTTTCAATTACAACATGGTTCAGAACAGAAGACACTCGTCTTTCTTCAGCGTCATCATAATGCTGGAAAACCGAACAAGCCTCCACACAACATCGATCATCATGCCAATATTTGGGCATTGAAGAATGCCAACATGGATGCAGTTCTTTCGGTTTGTTCAGTCGGTTGCATTGTCGAAGACTTTCCTCCTGGACGAGTCGGTCTTGCCAATCAATACATCGATTTCACAGGACAGACAACCACATTCCATGATGATGAAGCAGAGTTCACCTCGGTAACAGTTCCATTTGATGTAGATATGAATAATGCACTAGAAGCAGTTCTACGAGAGAACCAAGGTCTAGAAGATGAAAGACTTCTCTTCACCTATTGGTTGGCTCAAGGTCCTCAATTTGAAACAGCTGCTGAAGTTCTCGCAATCGAGAAACTCGGTGGTCACGTTGTCGGAATGACCATGCCACGAGAAGCCAAACTATGTCGCGAAGTAGAATTACCCTATTCCGCTCTTCTGATTGGATCTAACTGGGCTGCTGGTAAGGAACCGGGCGATGCAAGTGCTGATTTGAGCCATGAAGCGGTATCTGCTGAAGCTAACCGTAGGCTTGGACCTGTCTGGTCTTGCATCACCTCGTTGTTGACACAATGATTTTGAGCGTTCACCAAAAGCCTCCATTATGGAACCGTTCTCGGTCGAATCGTGGCTTGAATCTCAAGATGAAGATGTTTGGACTGGAATGATGAAACGCGTTGCAGCATTCCATCACAAGCACGACTTCGCTGGAAACAACGGGCATGATATGGGATATCGAATCGCTTTGACAGTTGAAGAATTGGGTGAATTAGCGGCAGCTATTACCAAGAACAAACCGATCGAAGAAGTAGCAGAAGAGATGGCAGACGTACTGATTCTTCTAATGGGTCACTCATTAGCGATGAATATTGATCTCAAAGCATCCTTCGAGGCGAAAGTTGACAAAATCATGCAACGTCCTGCTCGAAAAGGACGTCTTGGTATTCGTGTTACAGAATATACCGATTCATGATTTTCTCAAAATCATGTAAGTTGTTGGGTGCTCATTGTCGCTGCTTTGAGGTGTCGATTCGATCACTTCGCGAATCCATTGTTCTCCAAATAAAGCAACCCTAACATCTCCTGAGTTAGAGGTTTCAACCGATGTTAGGTGGACTTCATCAACCATATCTCGACATTGTTCGTACACGTTTGCACCACCAATTATCCAACATTCATCGCAGTTCTTATTCTTAGCATGTTTGATTCCATCCTCTATAGAATAGACTACTTCAGCATCATCAAGCGTGTATTCTTTGTTTCTAGTAACGACGATGTTGATTCGTTCAACTAGTGGACGATAAATTTCAGGAATAGTTTCCCAAGTTGTTCTTCCCATCAATACTGCACTATTTCCTTCTCCAATTGTTAGGCGTTTGAATCGAAGCATATCCGATCGAAGACGCCAAGGAAGTCCATTCTCCTTGCCTATGCATCCATCCAAATCCATGGCAAGGATCATCTTGAGTTGCATAGTGATCATACCGAAATTGGTGCAGAGATGTGAGGGTGGTGTTCATAGCCAACAACTTCGATACTCTCAAACGTGAATGCATCGATATCCATAATCGAATCATCAAGTTTCAATGTTGGAAGTGGAAGTGGATCTCGACTGATTTGTTCTCTAGCTTGATCGAGATGATTCATGTACAGATGCGCATCACCAAGGGTGTGAACGAACGTTCCAGCCTCAAGTCCACAAACCTGAGCCATCATATGTGTAAGCAAAGCATAGGAGGCGATATTGAATGGAACTCCAAGAAAGACATCAGCGCTTCTTTGATACAGTTGACAATTCAACTTACCATCAGCAACATGGAATTGGAAAAAGGCATGACAAGGCATCAAAGCCATCTCATCAAGTTCACCAACGTTCCAGGCTGATACGATGATACGTCGACTGTTTGGATTGTTCTTAATCTGCTCAATAGCTTGTTCAACTTGGTCGATAATACGTCCATCCTTGGATTCCCATTTTCTCCATTGCTTTCCATAGACTGGACCTAGGTCTCCATTCTCATCAGCCCATTCATTCCAGATTCGAACTCCGTTTTCTTGTAGATACTTGACGTTGGTATCTCCTTTGAGGAACCATAGCAGTTCATGCACAATCGAGCGCAAGTGTAACTTCTTTGTAGTGACCATTGGAAAGCCTTCGGAGAGATCGAAACGCATCTGATAACCAAAGACAGATAGTGTGCCAGTACCTGTTCGGTCACCCTTTTTTGCCCCATGGTCAAGAATATGTTTCATGAGGTTGAGATACTCTTGCATTCGCTCACCAAAAGGTTGTCATCGATGGAAGCCCTTGAGGCTTACCAATGGTCAAGGAGCGCCTAAGGCTTGGATACTACCCATCAATTGGTCGGTGAATTTCCGATATAATGTTGCCAGTTCACTACGAATTTCATGCTCCTCTTTGTCAGCAAGTTGCTTCAATGATGTAGCCGATTGATTGCCTCCATTGACATCGATCAACCATTGATACCAAGTAACTCCTTCACCAGATTGGAATTTAACAGGTCTATGCAATCGGGGTAATTTGTGTTTTTGTGGCTCCATCATCTCTCTTGTTCCAAGCAAAGCGATTGGAACCACTACGCTGTTTGGATAGGATGCAGCCAAGCGAGCAACACCTGTCTTTCCTGGTAACAAGAACGGTGCATCAGTACGTTTAGATCGAGTTCCTTCAGGAAATATACCCAATGCTCGACCTTGATCAAGTACGTCAGCTGCACTAGATAGTGCATCAAGTCCACCACTTTCCCGTTGAGTTTCAATCTGTCCTGTTGATTTCATCACGAAGCGAGTCCACCACTTAGCAAAGTGTCCGTCTTTGGCAAGATAGTGGGTAGTTCTTCTCGATGAAAGAATGACCATGATTGGATCAACATGTGACAAATGATTAGCAGCAAGAATGACAGGACCCTTGCGAGGTATGTGGTGTTCACCGCGAATCCTCATTCTCAAAAGAAAGCGAAAAATTGGTACCAAAGTCATCCGCAAGAAGTTGTAAAACAGGTAGCGAGAGGGTTTGTTTCCAGTAGTTGGAATCAACCAATGTTGACGCAACGCTTCCCACGCGGCGACCACATCTTGGTCTTCTTCCATAAGCCTCCCTTGAGAAATAGGGTTTTGATGGTTTGGAGGCGAATATACTCAATACATCGATTTGGAATCTAATAGATATCAAACCATAGCGAACTCTCTTTTGAGCACTAGAACTATAATTTTCATGAACTTCGTGAAGAACATGAACCCACATGTTCAGAAAGTTCTGGTTTTTTCCGTTGTATTCGCCTTCCTATGTGTAGCATCAGCCCCATCTGCGTTTGCGGAGGATAGTGAACCAATCTATTGGATGGATTCTGACGTCGATTTCAACTCTGTTGAATGGGTCATGACTGGTACAACCGTGCCAGTATCAGTTGAAATAAGCAAGATAAATGAATTGAGCAGCAGCCACATGATTGCCATTCATTACCAGACAGATGGTCATGTCCTCCATGTCCACAGCGTCTACATCCCCTCGATGGAATCCTCAAATGTCATTGAAGTTCAAGGTGAAGTGTATATCAAATGGTCAACAACAAAAGTCGACATTGAACTTGAAGTTTTACTGTGCACAGATGATCCTTGTGATATGAGTAAACCGATCGAAGAACGATTTGAAGCTGAACCTCACTCGAATCAGATTTTAAGCATCGATTCGAACATACCTAATGTCGTTCAACTCCAGGGATTGGAAAAATTGCCTGCCGAACCTCCTCGATTTACCTTTGATTATGATGAATCAAATGGGCAAGCAGAAGATGGATTCTGGAGCATTTCCGTTACATCGAATCAAATGGACTTGCCAATTCAAGGTATGAACATGTGCATCAATTGGGTTAATTCTCAGGGAGAATACGAGCAAGAGATTTGGAATCTTGCCAATAATACAGTCTACGGATTTAATCCAACGAATAGTGAATCAAGAGTCACATTCTATGATGTCTTGGATGTTGTCAATGGTGACGCAGTCGCTACATTCGGTACAGGTGATACCCTCTACATACGTTCACAAGATGATGCAGGACTTGCACTAGAAGGTGTTGGAATGTCATTGGTCTACGATTATTCCTCACTCAATTCAGGAGCAATACTTGGCATATGGGGAGAGGGTTGTTCCTATGATTGGGATGATGATGGTGTTTCAGGATTGGATGCATTCCCATTTGATGCAAGCGAGCAAACAGATTCAGATGATGACGGTGTAGGTGATAACACAGACGCATTCCCAGATGATCCAAATGAAACAGTCGACTCTGATAGTGATGGAGTCGGGGATAATGCAGATCTCTACCCAAATGATGCAACAAAAAGTAGTGATGATGTAGAGGAAGAAGAATCTGAAAAAGCACTTCCAAGCATTGGAATCCTCGCCTCTTTGTCAATGGTGTTGCTTGCGATGATTCCTGCTCGTGTTCTCAACTCGGCCAAGGCCACTGTCGATCTCATTCTCTCAGAACTTGACAATTGAGTTACGAAAACCACGAATGACGACCAAAGTGGTTTCGCGGAACAGGTTCTCCTGTTCGAGCAACGTGCTCAAATCCAGAAACTACGGAACGAAGATATCGACGCATTCTTGGCTTTATCCAGAATTGATACGGTAAGAAAGAAACAACCTTTGGGTATCCTGCAAGGAGATATGGATGAACTGTAATGGTCAATTGAGACTTATTCGCAGAGATTGAATCGATTTCCCACTTTACGAACGATTGCAAGCCATTCTCTTCACCAATTCGCAACGTGTATCCTTCACCCTCATCCCACGTCAAAAACTGACGGATGTAGGTACGGCCATTCAGGTAAACCAAGCGATCGATGTGTCCTTCATCATCCCACTGAAGAGCTTCATTCAATTTGCAAAAAGGATGACAATCATTGAGATTACCAGGCGAGCTGATCAGTTCCCAGAGAGCGTCATTCGAAACATCAAATGACATTCTCACCGAAATAGGTGAGTTGGTCTTGATGCTCTTCATGATGTGGGTTCCAGTTTTTTCCAATTGAATCTTTGTCT
>DAKS01000044.1 GCA_002499195.1 Euryarchaeota archaeon UBA443 | reverse complement strand
ATGCGTCGAATCCATTGGTGGTCTGAGCGTAGCCCAACTGCGTTGGATTTTCTCTGATTGGACCGAAGATGACCTTGTTTACTCACAAGAGGGTGGTCTCGAATTATCCAGCATCACTCCAAACAACGATGGTGATGGTGTACGAGAGTGGTCCGACTTTTCCGAAAATCCATCCTGTGAAGAATTGAACATTAACCTCTGGGGTCCTGACTCACAATCCGGAACCTACGAGTATTTCGGAGAAATGATTTTTTGCAAAAAATGCTTCCTAGGAAACTATGGCTATCCTGAAGAATCTTTTGACTCGCAGCGCGTGGGTGGCTATCAAAACAGCGCCAATGACAACGTCATTATCAACGGTGTGAGTGAAGATGGCGCTGCAATTGGATTCCTAGGATATTCGTACTACGATGAACACCAATCTGAGTTGACTGCGGTTGGATTATCAAAAAACAGCACACATTCAGCAATGGATGGAATCGAACCCATCATTCAACCAACCAGTGATTCAATTCGAAGCGAAACGTATCTTCCTCTGTCACGAGAAATCTACATGAATGTCGACAATGCATCTTGGGGTACGGTTCTGCCGTTCTTTGAATACGCGTTTTCCGGTGACGGACAATCGACAATTCTTGAAGTTGGGTTCGTTCCACTTCCAGAATCGACATTCAATGAAACCATGGCCATACTCAATCTCCACAATTCCGAGGTGATGGCATGAGAGGAGCAGTATTTGTTGCACTCGTTCTGCTGGCTTGTGGGCTTGCAGGATGCACGTCTGAAGATGATGTTCAATCCACGTACATGACCATCGATATTGTTGATGTTCCACAAAAAATTGGTTTCAACAAGCAGGACCAATTGGTTGAACTTTTGGTTCGCAATCACCCTGAAAGTGGATATGAATGGGAAGACCTCTCAGTTGAATTATCAATTTATGATGCTGAAAAGATGGACGAGCCATTGTTAACCGAAGTTTGCCTACCTCCAAGCATTTCCTCTGCTGAGGCAATAGAAGGAAGCGGCCCTGCAAACGTTCGAATTAACGAGCTTATGGCAAGCAACGATCTCAGTTATGCAGACCCTGATGACAATGGAGATGCTTACGATGATTGGGTCGAATTGTTCAATCCTGGTGCAGAAGCGATGTCTCTCGAAGGATGGGTTATGACCGATGCCTATGAGGAGTACATTGCTGGTGGAAAATCGGGCCATACCTTTGATCAAACCGTCTCTATTCCTGCAGGAGGTTTTCTTATCGTGTGGGCTGATGATGAATCCGAGCAAGGGCCAGTTCACATGAATTTCAAACTAAAATCTGAGGGTGAGACCGTTTCCTTGATCAATCCGCAAGGTGAGGTGCATCAAAATATTTCATGGGGCGCTCAAACCTCGGACACCTCCTATACCGCTGTCCCTGACGGCTCAATCAATTTCCAAGTCGATCGCACACCAACCCCTATGCGAACCAACGGTGTGATGTCAGGCGAAAACATTCGTCCCGAATCGGCACCAGGTTCCATGGGTACCGGTTGTATGATCAGTCAATCCATCGATGACGAATTTTGGCATGCTGATGAAACAGTTACACTCATCGAAGACGGTGTGAGCCTTTGTGGAGTGCATGATTCATCCTCCAATGCATTCCCAGTTTGCTACATACGATTGACCATAACACATGATTCGAATGTTGTGCTGTACAACGATGGTCTAATTGGTTTAACCTGAGGTGATTCTATGAAAAAGAAAGCAATATTTTTGATACTTGTAATGATGTCTTCGCTCTTCGCTGGTTGTTTCGGTGGAGAAAGTGAAACAAATGAAGAACCGATGTATGAAGCGTACGATTGTCGGATTCAAGAAGACAATACCTCACTGTGGTGCACCCAGGAGCTCGGAGTAGCCAAGTTGCCGATGGTCGTCGAATCAGGCTACATTACATCGTGTGTTTTCGGGGCAATGGACGAGGAAGGGAACACGAAACTAACCTGCAACGGAATCAGTGGAACGATCGAAACCTATCCTGTTGGAGAACGTATTCGACACCTCGATAACAATTGTCGCTTGGCTCTCCTTGCCAATGGAGAAAGTATTGTTACGTGTTCCAATGGATGGCAAGCTCGGCTCGCAGCTTCCGCGAATGCATGCGTTCGTGTTTTGGAGGATTCAAGCGAAAAGGGCGTGTATGAACGAGCAAGTTGCAACGGTCTTGACATCAATTACGGCGCTCCCAATTCGGGAGTAACCATTCAGGCTAACCTTCTAGGAATGTATGACCACGATGCTGGGACCTTCGGAACACTAGAAATTCCAGCATATGACCCTGTCACGCAACGAATTTTCCTCGTCAACGTTCTTGAGAAATCTGTTGATATTGTCTCAATAGCGGACCCAAGTGACCCTCAACTCGTCGGCCGAGTTGACCTATCAAAGATCGGTGAACCCAACAGCATTGACATCCGGCCAAGTGACGGACTACTTGCTATAGCAGTTCACAGAGAGACAGACGTCTTGAATTATGAGGATGGACCACTACCGTTTGTTGTAACAAAAGATCGACCTGACACAGGACTGGTCTACTTTATGGACACAGACGGACAACGGCTGAACATCGTGGATGATTTGGGCTACCAACCTGATATGATTACATTCACTCCTGATGGAAACAAGGTTTTGGTTGCAAATGAAGGACAGCCATCCACTGACTACAAATTCGATCCAGAGGGGTCGGTCGACATCATCGACGTAAGTGGACCAATCTCAGACGTCGGTGAGGAGCATGTCACCCATGTCACATTTCATGCGTTTGAAGAGGACAAGGCATCCTTGATACAAATCGGCATTCGAATCAACGGGCCCGGTGCAAATTTGAGCATGGATTTTGAGCCAGAATACATCACTGTATCTCAAGATTCTTTGACGGCCTATGTGGCGATTCAAGAGGCAAACGCCATTGCAGTTCTCGATGTTGAAGCAGGACAATTTACCGAAATTATGCCGATGGGATACAAACCTCATTCCTCGGGTGCAGCTGTTCACACACCCTTGACCTGGGCCGACGCAGGAATAACCGATACATCCGGTTGGATGTTCCTTGGTGAGGATGCAACACTTGGAACAGAGGTGTACTTGATGCTATCAGATGCCTCAAACGAATTGTACCTTGTCGATTACAATCCGGCAACAGAGACTTTGTCCATGAGAGCAAATCCGTTGGTTACACTCTCAAGCGAGGCTGATTTCGAAGATTTAGCCGTATGCGACTACGATGGACTGAATGCATTCATACTCGCCGAAGAATCAATTCCTTCCCTACAATTCTTTGATGGCGAGGGAGGTCAGATCACCCGATTGGTTCCTGAAAACTCTACCTTTACAACGGCTGGTGATTACGCAATTCTTCCTTCAGCCATATCGGATATCGAAACCAACAAAGGTTTCGAGAGCGTTGCATGCCACGGTAACCATCTCTACACGATGACTCAATCCTCGTTGAGCACACCCGGTTCAACCGAGCAATGGATACGAATACTCGACATCAACATTGATACCATGACACTCGAGGGTCAGTATCTTTACCCAGTCGAATTGACCGATGGAGCATACTCTCGTGGAGGGAAAATGGACAAAGTTACTTCGATGGTCGCCATAGGTGAAGGTGAACTTCTCGTAATTGAACGAGATTCGTCAATTGGTAATTTGGCGAGTAAGTGGGTGTTTCGAGTTGATTTATCTCAAGGAACAAACCTCATGGATTTGGATGAAAGTATGCGGGCTTCGGGTATCCTCGAACAAATGAGTATGAACGAGTTCACTGAAATTGAAGTCGACACACCCGATGTTGATCTCTCTCAAACCTTGGTCGATGACCGCATCCTCATAAACGAACTCGCCAGCAAAGTCTCCCTTGGGCCCTCAAACCCATATTTGGACGGTGCTACAGACTCTGATTACATCGAATTGTACAACCCAACCAATGCAGATATCGATCTCTCTGGTTGGCGTATATACGATGACATTAGCAAAGCATACACCTTCCCGGACGGTTCGAGTATCGGGCCGATGTCCTATCTCTTGTTGTTCGCTGATGACACGAACGATGGAACGCAAGATTGGGATGTAACCATCGATGAAAATGGAGCCCATCACCTTCCAATCAAATTGTCATCAGGAGGCGAGAGTGTAACCTTGGAAGACAACAATCAGGTCGTTGTTGAAAACATTATCTTCCCTGCATTAAGCCAAGACACCTCCTATGGCCGCTTGATAACGGCCTCTTCTGTCTTCGGAGTCACTGAACTGACTCCACTCGAGGAGAACGTGGAATACGTTGGAGGCGAAGGTGGCCCATCGGCTGCCAGTCAAGGAATCAAACCCGTGCTAAAATCTCCCTTTGTTGAATTGGGTGATCGATACGGTGCAAAGCCAGAAGCGCTAACCATTGTTGCGGGTTCAATCCAGGGAGCATTCATTTCTGGCATTACCTCTGATTTGTCTTTGAACCCACAGCTCTCTTTGGACGCTGCAGACTACAACGCATTCTCTCAAGGGGATACGGTTAACGAGTCGACAATGAATCAACTCGAAGGAAGTGGGCTCGATTATTGCTCATTCCATGATGCGTTCGCTTTTGCCAACGACGGAGGCGAAGTGTTCCTCGTCGATGCCAATGATGGTCAAGTCTTGGACGTATACAGTCTAGCGAATGCTGATTTTGAAGGAGTCACATGCGATGATGAAGGAAGAATTTATGTCGCTAATGAAGCAACAACCCAAATCCATGTGCTTGAATACGCTACCGATTTTAGTCTCATTGGAACATTGAATCTTGAGAATCTATCCGTGGATTTGGATGATGGTAAAGGATTGGAATCTGTGAGTTATGTCGCATCTTCCCAAGCCCCGCCTTTGTGGCCAGCATCGACCGAAGGTTACCTGATCGCCGGCAGTCAAGATGCCACTGCAATCAGCGTTTATTCCATACCGGCTGGCATGAGTGGCGAGTTGAGTGTACAAGCCGTAGCATCAATCGAACTCACTCTTGACGACGTTGCTGGACTGGATGTTGCGAATAATCACATCTTTTCATTGCACGATAGTCATGATACTGTTCAAGTTCATGATTTGGAAGGGAATTTCATCGCATCTTATGCGACACCGTCAACACTCGAGAATACCGAGGGTATCGATGTACAATTTGATTGCATGAGCCAAACAATGGAGGTTGCATTTGCAGATGATGAATTTAGTGACTTCTTCATTGCAACGCTTGGCGGTTCGATATGTGTATCGCAAACGACAACAGAAATCGAGCTTTTCGATTTCATCGAAGAACAACCTCCGTTTGAATTCGATATGACCGGCGAATTGCGATTAGGGATACTCACCGATGCAGGTGCCAGTGCGACAAGCATACCCTTCGGCTTTATCGAGATTAGGCTCCATCCTCTCGACGGTAGTGATGAAGACGGATACAATCCATTCCCCTGGCCAGTTATGGCCCTTTACATGCCGGATGGAATTACTTCTTACACTGTTGATGGTGAAATGTACCTCATTACTGGTAACGAAGGCGATCTGCGCGATTATCGATACTTCAACAGTTCATCCGGAATGAATGTCATTGGACATAATGAGGAAATTCGAATTGCATCGACAACCCTTGACCCGATGCGATTCCCAGACGCAAGTTCTATGCAACAAATGAGCCAGCTCGGTCGCCTCAATGTTCCGAACAATTGCGGTGATACTGATGACGATGGTGACCTTGACTACATCTGTGCTGTTGGTGCCCGTTCTTTTTCCATCTGGACCACAGATATGGAAATGGTTTGGGACAGTGGCCACGACCTTTCGTACTATTCAACGAAAAATGGACAGCATCGAATTGATGAAATGAATTCTCGAGACGACAACAAAGGAATCGAACCAGAAGGTGTAAGGGTCGGTGTTATTGATGACAGGACCTATCTTTTCGTTTCCATGGAACGCAGTTTTGGCGTCATGATCTATGACATCTCAAATCCCCATCAACCTACTTTCCAACAATGGATTCAAGTTGACGGTGCAACAAATCCAGAAGACATGGAATTCATCCCGGCTGAGATATCACCTACGTCATCTCCGTTGCTTGTCGTAGCAAACGAGGATTCTGGAACTGTCGGCATTTGGGAGTTAGCCCTCTTGTAGATCGAGTCTAAGGCATTCGTTGTCAATCAATACTACCTCGTGGCGTGAGTATCTCTCTGTCGAATCGATTTACATACCGAGTGGTTTCCAAACGGCATGGGTTCAGACTCACAAGAGTTTGAACTAACCTAGGTTTGGACGACATGGTATCCGCATTGGTCATAATTTGAAAGCAACTGAAACATCTGTTGTAAGGCGTTTGTCATCGTACGCACGTCGTTCTTCATGATTCATGTCTCCGCAAGCCAGCGCTGCATCAAGAACCTCGGTAACTGCCTCAGGGTGGTATTGCACTGTATGGATTGGAAGCGTTGGGTGCTTGCAAGCAGCGATTTTACAATGCTCTGAAGAGGCAATGACAACCAATTCACCAGAATCAACAACGTGTTCCTGATGCGCAAAGGATGCAATCACTGAATCACCTGATTGCTCGAAGACCTCTGCAACGAAATGCGAGTCTTCATCCGCACGTTCGACTCGTCCACCGAATGCATGGGCAATGATTTGATGACCAAAACAAATACCATACAAAGGAACGGTTGTTTTACGGATGAGTTCAACCACATCGTCCATCCAATCTTCCCACATCGTGACGTTTCGTCGAGATCCTGTGATGACGATTGCATCAGCATCGACTGGATGTTCGACCACCGTCCCAAAGCCGTAGTCAAGTCGGTCTTGGGTATGTGGAGACCAAAGGAAGACTTCGGTTGGTGAGAAATGATGAACTATTTCTCCAACACCGACTCGTCCGAACGCTTCACGTTCCGCCAGAAGGTCAACGACAAGAAGACGCACACTCCATTCAAAACGTGATAGCCATTGAACATTCTTCTAACAGACAACATTTATTGCTCTTCGTTAAGAATGAATTTTTGTGGCAACACCTGGAAGTCTTCTAAATGGGTTACAAGGCCTTCCCAAACTCGCCTTATCCTACATCTTCAAAGGTATAGATTCAGTCAACCCTGTTGAATCTAAAGACGAGCGTATTCGCATGCTCAAGCGAGTTGAGTTTTATTCCGTTATTGAAGCAGGAGCGTTAGGATTGCTCTCAGGCCTCATGTTGCTATTGGTAACGCTATGGTTAGGATCCTACCAAGGTAAGATTTTTGACAACCCGTTCTGGGACAGTATAGCAATTGTTGGAGGAATAATTGTACTTGGAATAATTATCACCATGATCGAATTGACAGTGATGTATTTTCTCTCATTGAGAAATGCACGTATCATCGCATCTCTCAACGAACAATCAACATCTGGAGAAGATATTGACGAACAAGTCATGGTCGCTCTGGTGAATGCTGGATTGCAAACACCGAACAACACGGGCGAATTTTTTGGAATCAATCCGAGAAAGCACATTGCAAGATGGCAAATAGCCTTAGCCGCTATCTTTCTCAAAACAAAAGTCTCTGGTTCGAGAGCCATTATCAAAATGATGTGGAAGCGTTTTGCAATTCGTGTCTTAGGACGTACCGTATCTCGTGGTGCTCTTGAGTTAGCCTCATTGCCCGTGTTCGCATTTTGGAACATGATAGTCATGCGTTCGACTATTCGCGAACTTCGCATACGTAGCGAAATGCCAATTCGTGAGGATGATTTGGTGGAATTCATTACAATGAACTCAACTGATTCAACTGAAATCTGTTTAGATGCTATCGAAGAGCATATCTTCTGTCATGGTGATGTTCATCCAAACGTTGAGAGAATATTCAAGCACATTCACGGTGATGAGAAAACTCAAACATGGAACCCGAGTTTGGATGAACGATTTGGAGAACGAGCACTCGAACAATACTCACAGCTCCAACTCCAATTCGCAATTCGTACCCTATTGGTAGTTATGGCAATCGATCCACGATCTCGTCGCAAACAGAAAAAATTACTCCACAATTTACAAGAAATCAATGGGGGATATGACCTCAAACCTTACGACATTACTCATTCGATTCTCAACGGAGATCCACTTCCACAAGGGATTTGATAAATCTATTGTTGAGTCTTAGAAATCAATTGGTTCAGAGAATTATCCAATAAGACTAGGAGAGATGCTGCAAGAAGAATTCTCTTGATCGAACTAGAGCATCCGTGCGAGCTTCTGGGTTGCCTTCGACAGTAGCACCTCTATTACGCAGGATTCGAATAACCCATCTTCGTTGCCAGCGTTTGTTCAAAGGCAATCGAATACCTAGGAATAATTTCCCGGACATATATCCATTCTTGTCGATTCGAACCGTTCGCTTCTTCAGATGGACAGCCTTTGGGAGGTATCTGAACTCGTGCTCACAATCAAACGAATGGTGTGCATCTGGATAGACGTTCAAGGTTGCATTGGGCAGTTGAGGCATTAGACTTTCTACGAAATGAACGGGTGTCCAATCATCCGCAGAACCGTGAAGAATTAGTTTTGGTGATTCTGTCCATTCCTTAACATCGGGCCGTAGATGTGCTGCAGGGTAAAATGGTAGATGAGCGTCAAATGGAGTGCCAAGAACCTCAACAAGTGGGGACCATGCTGAGTACAATGCTACGGTCCCTCCAAGGCTCCAGCCTGAGATACCAATCTTTCCAATCCGAGTATCCTTTTCCAAAATGGAACGTGTTCTAAACGCATCTACAAGCATCATCGCATGCGTAACGGTCAGCTGATCATCAACCGTATTATCTATTGATCTTGAGATGAATGAATTCACTTTACAAACCGCAAGACCAGCCTCAAGCCATCCATTGATATGATCTTGATGATGAGATGCCCAACCCATACTTCCATGGAGAGCAATTACGCATCCAAATGGCCCTTCACCTTCGGGCAAGTACAGTTCAGACTCAACAAGCGTTTCAGGAGTTTTATCAAGTCCAGTGAGAATATGATGAATCTCAAATGGGGAGCGAGATTGTACCTGCAAGCGCTCGACCATGAACTGTGCGAAAACGTTCATCGTTTCAAATGTGAGCCGATATTCGTTAGAAAGTTCTCTGACCGGGATACTATCTGCAAATACCATGGTAATTGTGTAGGGGAAAGAATAATACTATCATGAATTTTGATTCATTTGAGGGTTATGGAATCCAAAGAAGAATCGCAACCACAAGAAGAATCTCAAGGTGGTTTCTTATCAGGAGCTGGAATGTCCTTATTTTTTGGACTCCTGTTGGTCGCTATTGGCTTTGAGGTTGATATAGGTCCAGTTTGTTGGAATATTATGATGATTGCCTTTGGTTTACCAGTTGCTGCTGGCTCATTGGTGCTAAGTTGGAAGCAAAGTGGTAAGAAAGCAATGGTCCGGGGAGCAAAAACGATCTTCATCCTTGGATGCATGGTCTCTGTAGGAGTCATTATATGGTTTGTCACAGTGTTGAATAGTCTTGGTCATTGAGAGATGAACATTCAATAGAGCAACAGAATGAAAGTGCTCGTACCGGGATTTGAACCCGGGTCAAAGGAATGAGAGTCCTTTATGATGGGCCACTACACTATACGAGCGTGGTGGTTTCGCCTGCATCGTCCTGTATTTAGAAATGGCGACATTGAGAGATGATGTTACGTTCACTTTTCGTTTTTAGCAATCCGGGACAAACAGTTTACTACTCGCCAATTTTACTTTCACTTTTCACTTACCTCTCGTTTTTCTATTGATATACGGCCGCCTCTGAATCTTGCTTCATGAACAACAACGTTCCAACAAACTTTGCTGACCTAACAGCAACGCAAAACGGTACTGAGGAACCGCTCTGGTACCACCGAACAACCACAGTGTACGCTTCTGCAAGTGGGAAACTACCTGATCGAAGCAAAGAGATGACATGGACTCCATGGCACCAACCCGGACAAGCGACATCTTCTAATTTCACTGCAAGCATCCTACATCTCATCAAGCGAGCTGGAATCCGAGGTGAAGCCTGATGTCCAGAACCAAGCGTTTGAGAGATGCTATCGAAGAATACCTTGAATCTGTTGAAGAGGCAAATACCACCGATATATTGGACCATGTTAACCAACGTTTCCGATGGGGTGCAACCATGAATCAACTAGGAAATGTTCTTGCAAGAGATCGTCGATTCATCAAAGTTGGATTCGATGAAAATACCGACATTGGCGGATTCCGTATGCGTGTTTGTGTTTGGGCTCGCGCTACCGCCTGAAAGAAAAGGAACAAGTGTTGACGCCTTTTGGGCGTACTATGGCCAACAAACTTGTCGCATCGATTCAATTGATGCGAGTTAAGAATCTTGGCTTGGCACTGATTGCTACTCCCCTTGGTGCGGCCTTTGCATTGCTCGATTTTGAGTCATTAACCAACTATCCAGAAGTCGCACTTGCAACACTATCCGTGTTGTTCTTCATGGCTGCTGGTAATGCATTGAATGATTTGAGTGATGTTGAAATTGACAAGGTTGCCCATCCAAGTCGTCCTCTTGCCAATGGTTCGATCAGTATATCGGAAGCGAGATTATTGATAGGATTACTATCATTCCTAAGCGTTGCATCCCTTGCAGGTTGCTTGTACTTGATGGAAGGATCTCAAGTCTATACTGGAGCAATTTATGCTCTTGCAGTAATTCTCATGCTCACCTATGATCATGGCCCTCGTACAAAGGAAAAGGGCTTGTTTGGGAATGTTGCAATCTCGACATTGGTTGGTGCTGTTGTCCTTTACGGTTCATCATCTATAGAAGGATTAAATTCTGCACTTTGCTGGTATGTTGCAGGAGTTGTTTTCTTTGTAAATCTCGCTCGTGAGATCATCAAGGACTGTCAAGACATGGAAGCAGATGGTGATTTCCGGAACACACTTCCGATGAAAATTGGAAAGGAAAACAGCAGGATGGTGGCTTATGTTCTGACCCTAGTTGGAATTGTGTTTCTTTACATCCCTTATTGGCAAGGTCCATTCTTGTTTGGACAATTATTGCTTCAGACACCTGCAATCTTCATTTTGATGAGTTTGAATGGACCGATGTGGAAAGGAGAAGATTACGTTGCTGCAACACGTCTTCGTATCGCTATGCTTCTAGGGCTCGCTGGCTTTATCATCACGATTCTTCTCTAGACAAGTCCCATGAATTCACCCATTGCATCCCATGCTTCAGGTGAAATGAGATAGCACAAAAGTGACATTTGAGCCCACATTCTGTTTTCAGCTTGATCAAAGACGATAGAATGTTCATGATCCATGACCCAGTCAGTGACCTCATCACCACGATGTGCTGGTAGACAATGCATGAATTTCCAATCATCGTCCATTCCTGATACCATGTCTTGGTTTACCTGGTATCCTTCAAACGACTTCATTTTGTCTTCCAAGTGTTCTTCTCCCATCGAGATAAAAACGTCAGTATAGACCACATGTGCTCCTTTAACAGCCTCCTTTGGATCAACTGTTCTAGTCAATTCAGAGCCATGTTCATCAGCATAGGATTGAGAACGTTCAACAACATCCTCGGCTGGCTCATAACCTTCTGGAACTGCATATCTGAAGTCTATTCCTAGCATTGCACATGCGAGCATTAAATCGTGAAGGACATTGTTTCCATCTCCAACCCATGATACAACTAATTCATCTCGATTATCGAAGTGTTCCATAACAGTCATCAAATCAGCTGCTGCTTGACAAGGATGATGTTTGGCAGACAGTGCATTGAGCACTGGAACTTCAGCATATTTTGCAAGTTCCTCAACATCTTCATGGCCGAAGCAACGATAAGTCATCCCACCCAAAAAGCGTGATAATACCTGCGAAGTATCACCAACGGTCTCTGACTTGCCCAATTGAATATCATTCTTGAGTAATGTCAACGCATTACCGCCAAGGCGGTGAATCCCCACCTCAAAGGAAACGCGGGTTCGAGTGGACGGTTTTTCATAGATTGATCCTATCGTCATTGTATCTAGTGGCATAAAGTTGAGAGCCACTTCATCGCCCTGTTTCCATAATCGCTTAAACTCAATCGCCCAAGTGAGAATTTGTTGGAAGTCGTCTTTTACGTCATCGATGGCAAGTAAGTGATTGACCATGGGCCGTGGTCAACGAGACAGATTACAATGTTTTTCAAAAGAAATCGTCCATATCCTTCTCATGTTCGATATCGCTTGCAAATCCGTCGCGAGCATCGTTCATGCCTCCAAACATCGCCTGAGCAAAGGTGAGAATATCGGCTAGACCCTCCTCAAGTTCGCTTGATAGAGGTGTTAAACCTGGACTTTGAGCGAATTGTTGCATCAAACGAAGTTGGTTGATTGCGAATTCAGTTCTCTGACCACCTGCTTCATCATAAAGCGCCATTTCAAGAATCTCAAGTCTTTCAGACCATTCGAGAATTTTCTCCAATTCATCCGGATCAAGAAGATCACTTTTCGATAAAAAGTTCTTGGTCGGAAGTCCGAGACGGAATTCAACAATCGAAGAAAGAAGCATCTGTGAAACGAAACCTGAAGGAGACCTAGATAGCATTGGGTCAAACAAGTAAATAATTGCTGACTGGTCTCGACCAAGAACTTCGATAAGGTGATTGCTCGCTTCACGGAAAGCAAACAACTCGACTTGTCCAGGGGTGTCAACGATCATCATTTCTCCTGTTAATGAATGAAGTTGTTCAGCAACATCTCCTGCCTGTGAAGCGAGGAGATCGGCTGCGAGAATTTGTGCACCGTTTGGACCGAGGTCGTATTCTGTCATGACTTCAGTAAGCGAAATTAAATCACGCACATCGAATTCTGCATCATAGTGAACTCGCTCTGCGCCAGGATCAAGGTTCACGGCAATAACATCGGTTTCAAGGAAGCGAGACCAGCGTTGAAATGAAGTCACTAAAGACGATTTACCTGCACCAGCAGTTCCAACAACAAACAACACCGGGGGTGTACCACTATCTTGTCCGACCATGATTTGTCCTCCAACCCAACATACATGAACTAAGCGCCAAAACATCACAAAATAGCAAAACTAACCAACAGAACGGTTATGTGCTAGACAGCAATGGGAAGGATGCACATTGTGTGTGGAGTAGAGAAAATGACAGACGAAGATACGAACACAGAAGCACCCCCTGCTATGCCACCTATGCCACCAATGCC
>DAKS01000041.1 GCA_002499195.1 Euryarchaeota archaeon UBA443 | reverse complement strand
GATGACGAGGACGATGACGATGACGATGATGATGAGGAAGAAGTCAAACCTCGAAAGCGACCTGTTCGAAAGCGACCTGCTCGAAAGCGACCTACCCGCCGCAAGAAGAGTGATGATTGATTTCTTGATGTGGTCTAATGGCTGAGCACGTTGAACATTCCCATCACTCCGTACTCGATGCTTTCAATCCACTTCATAATCGATTGAACTGGTTGCTTCTAGCCGTCCCACTTACGCTATACTTCGAGTATCAACACAATGTGGAAATGACATTCCTTTTCTCAATGATTGCTATTATGCCATTGGCATTCTTGATGGGGCATGCGACCGAAGAAATTGCGTTACGAGCCGGTGAAAATTTAGGAGGTTTGCTCAATGCCACATTCGGTAATGCTGTCGAAATCATCATTGCAGGTCTTGCCATTTGGACTGCAGCTCACCATGCTGATCAGGCAGAAGTCATGATTCAACTGGTTCAAGCGAGTTTGATTGGAAGCATTCTTGGAAATCTATTGCTCGTTCTTGGATTAGCACTTCTCTGGGGAGGTTACAAGCATCAAACACAATCCTTCAATCAAGAAGCACTTTCAATGAATGGAAGTCTTCTACTTCTCGCAGTTCTTGCTTTGATTATTCCTGCTGCAGCACATCATACTGGATCAAGTGCCGTGGATCAAGACATTCTTGA
Source organism: Euryarchaeota archaeon UBA443 (assembly GCA_002499195.1). GTDB lineage: Archaea > Thermoplasmatota > Poseidoniia > Poseidoniales > Poseidoniaceae > MGIIa-L2. The sequence goes on along the minus strand of DAKS01000041.1, from coordinate 21,564 downwards.
TTTGTCGAGATATGCTTCTATCGTCTTATTGTTGATGTACGGATTCTCACTTTTCTTCCAATTCAAAACACACTCACATCTGTTTGATGTTTCTTCTGAAGCAGAAGAAAAGGAAGAGCCTAAGATGACTACAAAGGATGCATGGATTCTTCTCATTCTTGCTACCGTTCTAGTCGGGTGGATGGCTGAAGTTTTGGTTCACAGTGTTGATGCTGCAGCAGAAGGATGGGGCTTACCGACCCTCTTTATCGGTGTTATTCTTTTACCTTTCTTCGGCAATGCTGCTGAACATTTTACGGCTGTATTGGTCGCAGGAAAGGACAAGATGGATCTTTCATTGGCAATCGCCATAGGCTCAAGCGTCCAAATCGCTGTATTCGTTGCACCCTTGATGGTCCTCTTTGCCTGGGTTATGGGCGTTGGTCTTTCACTCGAATTTGGAATTCTTGAAACAGCTGCAACCTTCATGGCGGTTCTCGTTGCCAATTTTATTCTCAATGATGGTAAAACCAACTGGCTTGAGGGAGTTATGTTGCTTGCCTGTTATATCATTCTTGCACTTTCTTTCTTTGAGGTGTGAACATGTTGGAATCATTCAATTCGAGAGGAAAGACAGGTTTCTTCTTCGCCGGTATTGGCGTTATTTTGCTTCTGGTTGGAATGATTGGTTATACAATTACAGGCGAAGTCGAGGATGTCCCTACTCCGAATGCTTCCAATAAGGCTTTTTTTTCAGATGAACCATTACCAGAAAATTTCCTCTCAGGGTTCGTTAGGGCTGAGCTAACCATCACTTGGGATCGAGATGATGTTTGGATTGGTCTAGTAGATGAGGACGAAAAGAAACGATGTGAGGATGTACCAAGTAATTTCTTCACACCAGGACTCGGTTGCGATGGCACCTCAACGAACTTTGTAGCCGGAGATTCTGGAGCAATAGCAAGTGAAGGGTTCACTTGGGAAATGGAATCAGGTACGTACTTTGCTGCATTAGGTGCAAAGGATGGTGCATTACCAGCAGGAACAGAAGTCGTTGTTTCTTACGAAGTCCATCTTGGCCATTCTCTTCTTAGCCTATTGATATCCGTTGGCGGTATTCTATCTGGCGGCGTATTGATTTACTACGGCCGTGAATAATCATTCTATTCCTTCGTAATATGAGTGAACTGCTTCATCTAGTTCGTCTATGATTTTTCTTTCATCAAGAGTTAGTGTAACTCCATCTTTTCGCAAGGCCTGTCCATCAACCCAAACATCGAGACATTCGCCCCCATTGTAAATCAGATTTGCAAGGTGGCGATTATTGGATCTCCCAAGAGGATGCATTCGAATATCATCAATATTCCAAGCGACCCAATCTTGACTACCCTTTGTTGCAATCTTGAAAATATCTTGTGCAGGAAGAAGGGTTGAGTCCCAGTGATCGTGTCGTTGCACTAGGCTTGCAAGGCGAGCTTCATGCAAGAGATTCAATCCATTTCCACTGGATGCGGCCCCATCTGTTCCGATGCGAACATCGACGCCAGCATCTCGATAAGGCGGGAATGAAAGCGTACCTCCACACGCCAATTTCATGTTTGATGAGGGGCAATGGACTGCTGTAACGTTATGTTTAGCCATCATTCGAATCTCGTTTTTCTTCACCCATGATGCATGGGCAAAGATGGTTCCAGGTTGAATAAAATCAATTGAATCAAGGTATTCAATAGGATACAATCCATTCGCTTCCTTACATTCCGCAACCTCTTTTCGTGTTTCACTTACGTGAATATGGAGGCGGCCATTTCTTCGTTCCGCCAACTCACTTGCTTGTTGCAAGGTCTCTTGTGAACAAAGATATACCGAATGTGTAGCAATTGCATATTGAACCAAATCATCGTCTCTATTTTGAGAAAGAAGTTGGTCGAGTTCAGCAAGAGCGGATTTAGCATCATCATGTGATGGCAAGGCTTCATCACTGACTGGGCCGCCGATGAGACCTCGAAGTCCAGCATTTGTTAGTACATCACCAGTGACAGCTGGAAAGAAATACATGTCAGCAGCGAATGTCGAACCAGTACGAATCATCTCGGCAGCAGCAGCACTGGTTCCGATCCTAACATAATCTGGAGTAATACGGGATTCTGTCGGGAAAATAGCTTCACTCAGCCATCGATGTAATGGATAACCATCGCTAAAATCTCGAGCGTTGAGTTGCATGGCAAGATGCGTATGCCAATTTTGTAAAGATCTGGTTAGGACACGATTTGAACCATCAATTTCTTCGAGAACATCTTCATCACCGTTGGATTTCGACCAAGAACCGTCACTATGAAGGAGCATATCTCCAACGACCTTGTTGGCAGCATCATCGTACAGGACGGTGTTGGTATAGCGTACCGTAGTATCATCGCCCATGACGATGCCTGCTTCTGCTTCTTCAAGAGCATAGTGTTTGAATCGGTGGAATTATGACCATACGTTCATGCCCTCGGAGTGCGCCACTGTGGCTTAGTTGGTAGAGCGTCTGATTCGTAATCAGAAGGTCGGGAGTTCGAGTCTCCCCTGTGGCTCCTTATTCATCGTGAACAACCGGAGTAATCTCAAGTTGATATCGTTGAGCACTTATTTCAAGAGCATGGATTCCAGGAAGTGTTCGTCCTGCAATATAATCCAAACAAGCACCTCCTCCTGTTGAAACGTGTCCCATTTTATCGCTTATTCCCCGTCGACTGACGAGTGTTGCTGTATGGCCTCCTCCTATCAGTGCATATCCTTTGGTTTCAGCACAAGCACTGAGCATTTCGATGGTACCGAGAGCAAAATCAGGGAGCTCGAACACACCTGCAGGACCGTTGAGAATAATTGTTCCAGCCTCTTTAATTCGAGTCGATAGGGCGCGAATGGATTGCAAACCAAGATCAAATAATGGAGCATGAACGGGTAAATCTTCAACGTTCAAATCGATTCGATTTCCTTCAACATTGGCTGCCACATCAACAGGAAGGACAATGTTATCAGCATAGGTTGTCAACAGTGATTTAGCAGCATCTACAGTTGGCCCCCAAGCGTCCTTAAGTTCGTTCTTGAGGAATTCAACATTGCCTTCACCGATATCATATCCTGAAAGATAGATAGCGAGATTTGCAACCCCTCCAGTTAACCATACCTCATCAGTGATGTTGTTGTTGAGCATGTTCAATGCCACATCGATACTATCGTCGACCTTAATTCCACCAAGAACGGCTATGCACGGTCTCGCTGGTGTTTCGAGTGCAATATCTAGTTGACGAATTTCATGGGCCATCAATTCACCTGCTACACATGGTAATTGATGAGCGAAACCTACGATACTTGGAGTATTGCGGTGTGCACAAGCAAAAGCATCGTTAACAAACACATCAGCAACACTTGCCAAATCTTGAATCAATGTCGTTTCAGAGAACGATAGTGAATCCCCTTTCGAACCTACTTCTTCTGGATCCATTCGGATGTTGTTCAGCATCAGAATATCCCCGTCCTCCATCGCTTCAATAGCTTTCATTGCCTTCTCGCCGTGGATGTCTTGCACCCATTTGATGGAACGTCCAAGAAGACGCCCTAATTCACGGGCGTGACCTAGAGTACTAGTGAAATCGTTCTTTCCTGGACGAGATTGATGTGCAATAAGGACTGTCTTCGCCTTAGAAAGGCGGTTGATAGTCGGAAGAATTGCGCGGATTCGAGCATCATCGAGAAATGCTTTCGTCGACGGGTCCAATGGGCTATTGATGTCGACACGGACCAAGACGGTCTTGCCATCGACGTTGATGTTGTCCAATGTTAGGACGTTCGCCATTGTTAATCCCACGTGCAGAGAGTTTTTGATTCTGGTTATGATGAGGAACACTTGCTGTTGTTGAGATTCTTGTCATGTCTCCAGATATGTATGCGGGTAAGAAAACGCGCGTGTATAGCAGCGTGGAAGCGCGAAAAGTGATAAGGTAACCAACGTTGTTGAACTCATGGCAAAGCGTTCAAGCGATGATTCATCGCTAGGAGGTGCTCGACAGCGTGCGAGCACTGCGACGTCTGCCTTTGGAGTTTCTAAGCGGGAAAGCCACGATTCATCCTTGTATTACAACAGCCGAATGAATGCAAATCTTGCCTCAAGCCGCGATGTAGGTTCTCCTCAGGAATTGCCGAAACAGTTTGAGAATATCCTTCTCGAACAAGATGCTCGTTCTCTGCCACTTCCAGATAATTGTGTCCAATTGGTTGTCACTTCCCCTCCATATAATGCTTCGAAAGTATACGATGATGATCTCTCCTTGCAGGAATATCTTCAGTTGCTCGAGGAGGTGTTTTCGGAATGTTATCGTGTTCTATCACCAGGTGGGCGAATGGTCGTGAACGTTGCCAATCTTGGACGCAAACCGTACATCCCTCTCTCAACGTACATCAACAACATCATGATCAATCTTGGATTCTTAATGCGCGGAGAAATCATTTGGGATAAATCCGCAAGTGCAGGTTCTTCATGTGCGTGGGGTTCATTCCAAAGCGCTTCGAATCCATGCTTACGAGACATCCATGAGTATCTACTCGTTTTCTCAAAGGGCGATTACAAACTGCCACGTTCGAAGAAAGAACGAGAAAATGGTCGAATTGATACGATTGACAAGCAGGAGTTCATTGACCATACCAAATCGATTTGGAGGTTTGCAACCGAACGGGCAAGTCGAGTCAATCATCCTGCTCCGTTCCCGGTCGAACTTCCACGCCGATGTATAGAATTGTATACGTTTGCAGGCGATGTTGTTCTCGATCCCTTCAATGGTTCAGGAACGACCTGCGTTGCCGCCAAGAAGACTGGAAGGACCTACATCGGCGTTGACCTTTCAACCGAATATTGTCAAATTGCACAAGAGCGCTTGGAACAAATTCCACCGTTTAAATTGAGTCAAACGGAATCGGTGGTTTGATAGTTAACACAAACGTAGTGATTTTCAATAACAACGATGGAGGTTAAGCATGGGCGATTGGGATTCCACGATGTTATCTGGTCCCGAAGGTGAGGACTGGCGTGTACCAGTATCTGAACTTGAATCGCGGCTTGAACGCCTTGCCCAGTCACTTCGAGTCGCAGCACTTCCAGGTGCTCTCATTCAAAATCCAATTGATTTGTATTACTTTGCCGGAGGTCGTCAAGACGGATCATTATTTGTTCCAGCTGAAGGTTCAGAAGTTGATGGACCAGTGTTCTTCGTTCGCCGCTCCCTCAAACGAGCAAGTTTTGAGGCAGGCGGCGATAATGCTCCGTTCCAACTCGAACCGTTCCCAAGACTTCGTGAATTTGCTGATGTACTCAAAGCAAGAGGCGCTTCAGGAGCCCCAGGCTTACAGTTTGGAGAACTTCCATCCTCGTTTGCACAACGGTTTTCCTCCGCACTTTCATCCCTAGGTGAATGCAAGGATGTAACAGGAATCATTCATCGTTTGAGGGAAGTCAAGTCGCCTTGGGAGCAAGAGCAAATGGCTTACGGAGCTGAAGTTCAATACCGAATGTTTGAAGCTGTTTCTCAACTTGGAAGTGAAGGTGTATCCGAACTTGATCTTGTTGCTGCTGCTGAAGCTATCAGTCGTAGTGAAGGATTTGGTGGCCAAGTACAGATGCGCCGATTTCCGTTGGAATGCAACCGAGGCGTCATCGTCTCAGGTCGGGCTGGAGGCATCCCTTCGTTCTTTGATTCTGCAGTAGGCGGCTCTGGACCTCATCCGCTCGCTGGAATGGGATCAGGATTCAACAAGATCAAACCACATGAGCCTGTACTTGTTGATCTTGTTCACGTCCATCGTGGTTACGTTGTGGATATGACAAGAATGTTCTCGCTCGGTTCACTTTCACAAGAATGGCATCAGCGACTTGAAGACATGATTGCTGTCAAAGATACGGTCGTAGGAGTTCTTGACGAAGGGGGTCTATGCAGCCAAGCATGGCAAGAAGGTCAAGCACTTGCACATGAACTCGGCTATGAGGAACATCTCATGGGGATGAAACCCGACCAATCAAAATTCCTTGGTCATTCCGTTGGATTGCAACTCGATGAATCACCAGTTGTAGCGGCAGGGTTCGATCGACCACTTCCAGTTGGAGGAACTATGGCGATTGAACCAAAGTTAGTCTATACAGAAGGAAGTATTGGTTCGGAAGACACTTGGATTCGAGATGAAGAAGGGATGCGTCCAGTTACAGCAGATGGTGCATGGCCTTGGCTTACCGAATGGTAGGAACAAAACGCCTCGGTGTGTTCAAAGAGGTGGAAGGTAAGCGTGCTTTATGCCCGCAAAGCCATATGCTCCAAGTCACATAGGTTCAGTAGCGTCCACCTATACATCAATGCGAATTGCTGGAGCGGTCAAGACCAATCTTGTCACCCTAGTATGCGAGGAATTGGACCGGTTGGTTCCATTGATGGAAGCAGCAACGCTTGACAACGATGCGGAACGAAAAACACTCGATGATGCTCAGCGAACTCGATTGAATTACAACCGCACTCGCGAGTTGATGATCGATAGAATCGAACACGTTGAATCGGTTGGTTCAGCTGCCGTCCAAGGTGGAATCGAACATCTCGAAAAGTTCCTCGCCCGCTTAATGCGACATTCTGAAGAAGCTGCTAGCCGAGATCGCGTATCGACAATCAAACCACGACACCTTGAGATCGCTCTACATTCGATGGGCAAGGGTGCTTCATCAGATGATGAAGAGGAAGAGCAACACGAAGAAGGAGTAGAGGTACGTGGAGGCATCATAACGATGACACACGTCAAATCGATGTCAAGGACACATGCGAAAATGGCCATTACCGACGATGCTGCTGAAGATCTTTTACTGACTTATGGCGACATGGTATCGGAACTTGAAAACGATATTCGCCAACATGCAAATCTTGGTCGCGACCCAATGTATTTCATCGATTCAGTAAATCGATTGAGTGCGTTGATGGCATTTGGATGGATTCGCCGAATGTTGATGAAAGCTGCGGATAATGCCCGAGAACGTGGTTATTCACGAATCGATATAGAACAAATTGTCCACATCGACCCGTTTGAATGAACATGTCGTCCGCATCGATTCTTCTTCTTTCAGCATTGTTTGCAGGAATTGTAGCGACGTTAGTTACCATTGCAATTGAAAAATTAGGAGGTCGAACTGGAGGTGTTTTAGCAACGATTCCAACGACTATCGTTCCAGCAGCGTTAGGCATATACAGTATTTCGGGCGAAACAGAGTTCGCACAATCGATGTCAATTGTTCCACTTGGAATGATGGTCAATGCAATTTTTCTTCTCGTTTGGATTCACGCCCCTCAAAAGTTTGGCTTATCCTTGTTTGGAACCACGATTCTTTCACTGATCGTTTGGACGTTGGTTAGTAGTCTTGGGCTTATTGTTTCAAGCGAATTGCATTCTTCTGGTTTTGATTCATTGACCTATGCTATGGGTGGATTAGGATTGTTGATTATACTCGGAATATGGGCCACATGGACTGCGCGTCCAGCCCCCAAAGGACATCGTTCTGTTCGTCCGACGGTTCTTGTTATTCGTGGATCTGCAGCCGCACTTGCTATCGGAATTGCTGTTTGGTTCTCAGGTCTTTCCTATCCGTTCATATCGGGATTAATCAGTACGTTTCCAGCCATCTTCCTGACTTCGATGATTGCACTGTGGCTTGCTCAAGGACAAGATGTGCCTCAGGGAGCTGCAGGCCCAATGATGCTTGGTGGAGCAAGCGTTGGCGTTTTCGCAGTCATTGCAATCGTATTGTTCCCAATGTTTGGACCAGTGCTTGGCTCCATCATCACTTGGTTAATTTCCATTATCGGCTGGACAATTCCTGCCTATTTCTATCTGCAATGGCGTCAATCATTGACAAGCCTTGACCAACGTTTTGATGCAGGAACATCAACGATTTCTAGTTGAAGTGAATCAACGCCCTTGATTCCTGCAAGATGGCGTCGTAGTGCACGCGCATCGATGAGACAACATGGGCAATGTGGTCTCGATGGTTGATATCGAATCTGAACATCACCGTCTTCGGAGATGTTGATCGCTTGTACATACTTTGATTCGGTCAATGGCTTGTCCATATGGGGGTCTTGCCAGTTTCCCATCGCTTTAACCAAGCGACGCCGAAGTTTTTTCTGCAGGCGATTCATTCTTTCCTCGCCTCATCAATCATCGCTTCTGCATCAGGTAGCCGTAGGTTTTCGAGTTTGCCTTCAGCCTTTTTGAGTTCTTCTTGACATCGCTCAAGCAATTTTGAGCCTTCCTCAAATCGCTGAAGTGTTGCTTCCAAATCCATACCACCTCGTTCCAATTCAGCAACTATAGCTTCCAGTCGTCGTAGCGCATCGGAATAGGTTTCTTCGGTCATGTTTCTTCCTCGTGTTGTCGTATATTGTCAATGTTTGCGTCGGCTTCTCCATCAGCAAACTGGAGTGATATGATCTGTCCCTTGTTTAATCTAGAGACGCTTGAAATGACCTTACCCTTGTCATCAGTACCCATCATATAGCCACGTTCGAGAACTCGTTTTGGGTGTGAAATCTGTAAAGCATTACCAAGTACAGCAAGTTGCTGTTTGTGCTGTTGTAGCGTCGCAGCAGCACGTTGATGGAGGTCATTTCCGAGACGTTCAAGGTAGCGGACTGCTTGTGAGACGCCTTTGCTTGGAGCGAGTTGTAAACGGAGTTTGAGTTGCTGCAATCGTTGACGAACATCGTTGAATTGACGAAGAGATCCTTGCAACATTCTATCTTCACAATCCATGAGATAAGCGAGATGATCGTCGATTAATGGTACACAACATTCCACAGCATGGCTCGGGGTTGAGGCGCGAACATCAGCAACTAGGTCACTGACAAGAATATCCGATTCATGCCCCACCGCCGAGACAACAGGTATTGGCATGGTTGCAATAGAACGGGCAACTGCTTCGAGATTGAATGCCCACAAATCTTCTGGAGAACCGCCGCCCCTTCCAACGATCACAACGTCACATGGAGGAGATGCAAGTGAATTGGCAATGCTCTCTCGACTGAGTTCACGCGCCACAGCAAGGCCGCGAACGATTTCTTCAACAGCCCGCTCGCCTTGAACGGTAACGCCAATAACTGTCGTTCGAATCCCAGGCCAGCGGGATTGAGATAATTGCAACATATCAGCTAATGCTGCCGAATCCTTTCCCGTCACGATGACAAGATGCTTTGGAAACATAGGGAGTGATTTTCTAGGTCGATCAATGACTCCTTCTTGGCGCAATTGAGCTAAGAGTTTCTGTTTCTGTTGCTCAAGGGCCCCTATTTTCTGAATCAGTTCGATTCGCTCAACGACTATCTGCAATTGGCCACGAGCAGGATAGAGGTCAACATTTCCTATCACTAGGACTTCTTGACCGTCCTTGACATCATCCGGAATACGACATCGTCCTTTCCAAATGACCGCATTTATCTGACCACCATCGTCTCGCAGGCTGAAGTAGGTGTGTCCAGAAGGATAGGATTTCCATTGACTGATTTCACCCTTCAAAAGGCAGTGCTGGTTACGATCGTCTGAGCGTAATCGAGCACGTAACGCTTGGACAAACTTGCCAACAGGGATTGGTTCAATCTCGTCCATGCTCTTGCTTAGTGTCCAAGGTTCTTGAAGACAACTCAGGGGTCGTTCATCCGCTGATGAAAGGCTTGACGCTTCTCAACCTCTTCGAATTTCTTCTTGAGTTTACGAACAAGGAATCTTCCTGCGATGAATAAGGCGATTGCATTTACAACGAGAAGGACCCATTCGATTGCTCCCCATTCCTCAAACATCCTTTCACCTCAGAGTGGGGGGCGAACGTCAATGTCGACATCCCCTGATGGGCAACCTATGCAAGCGAGTCTTGCTCGTTCCTCCACCATGTCTTCGTCAAGACCTGGTGGAAGTTCTTCTGGAAGCGGTATATCGCCCCTTAGCAATGTAATCATGCACGTTCCACATGTACCCGATGTACAGTTTGTTGGAATAATAACGCTAGCAGTTTCAGCAAGTTCAGTAAGAGGGACATCTGGTTCGACTACCGCTTGACCAAGTAGTTGGACGCCACGGAAGAATCGAACCACGGCTGGTTGAGTGATGATTTCACCTCAACGGCCTGGCTTGTTTCGAGTCCATTGACCCGTTTGCTTGTTGAAGAACAATCCCGCTTTCTTCATCCACTTGTTGAATTTGGTTGCACCAGCGCCAGTTCGGAGAATGAAGTCTTCACGGTCTTCTTGTGCTTGGATGTAGCCCTTGACTGCAAGAGTTTGATCAATCCAATCGTTGATGTCCATAAGTGCGCCAGTTAAGCCAGCGGATTCGATTTCTGCATTGATGAGGTCAGCCGTTGCGCCTGTGGCCTCAAGATCCTTGCGAAGTTGCTCATTAACATCAGCAAAGCCCATGTTCGCAGGCTTCGGAGGAACTGGATTTCGTGGAGGTTTGTCGACATCGATAGTGATTCGAGAACCATTTTCCAGTTGTGTGTTAACCATATCGCTGAGTGAAGGCGTGAAACTGGTTTCACATTCCCAGCAAATGAGCGCATATTCTTCGCTTCGGTCCATATCTCGTGATTGTCGAGGATCCATCTCGTCACCACATTCCGGACAAGCGTGGAAGATGAGGGCAGGGACATGTTTTCGACGGAAGTCAACGATGTCCTGAGGCGTTCCTTCCAACTCGAGCATTTCATGATCACGAGCAGCTTCAAGACCACGAGTTTCGAGTTGATCTCGAATCTTGACCTTCTGGTCGTCTTTACCTTCATCACCGAGGCTATTCTCAAGTTTTACAATCAATTCAACAGTCTTTCCAAGACGGCTCATGATGAGTTTTTTGTCCTTAAACGCGGTAACCTTTGCGAGTTTGATTCGTTCTTTTTGTTCAGCAAGTTCGCTAAGCACGTCTTTTTGCTTACGCTTGAATCGCATTTCTTCAATACGACTTTCTTGTTTACGATCTGGAGCGAGGACCTTGGCTAGGAAACGCTCCTTACCGTGACTTTGCGGTCCAGCAGAGATTATACTGATAACACCTTCAGCAATGTCTTTCTTTAGACCATAATTATCGACAAGCTTGTCAGAATCGATTTTCTTAAGGTCACCGATTTTGAGCCCTGCATCAGCGAGCATTTGCGCTGTTGACTCGTCGATACCTCGACGAAGTAATGCAAGGTAGGTGTCTTTCTTTGCCATATCATCCCCTCCGACAATGTCAGCCGAGGAGACCTTCCTAAGAAAACCCTCCCCCGCATCTGTTTACTATTATATATCACATCGAGCCTTTTTCAACCTTCTCTGCGAATTCAACCCAATCCTCCATCGACAATTCTTCAGGACGTGCATCCATGATGTCTAAATCTTGGAGTGATTGTATGGCTTCTTTCCATCGCTGAGCATGCCAGCCCTTGATGCGAGAAATACGCCGAGGTGCTCTCTTTAGTGTCGAACGAATCTTCTTTCTTCGTTGGTCGAATGCATGATGAATCATTTGACGGAGCAACCTCTTGTCAACAGAAAATTCTCGCCCATGTGGCCTCATTTCAATGACCTGAGATTGAACAGCGGGTTGTGGGCTAAAGTGGTGAGATGGGACGAGATGGTGTTCTTCAACATCCCAGTCCAATGCGACGGTCAAACCGAGCGATCCAACATCGGCGGGATGATTCATCGATAGGCGTTGGGCGAATTCAAGTTGAACCATTAGAACAACGTGAGTCATCGAACTATTTTTTCCCCTTAGATGGTGGGTCAATTTCTCAATAAGAGGTGATGAAATTTGGTAGGGAATGTTGGCAATAACCTTGGTGATGTCTTTTGGCCATGGGATAGTCAAAGCATCACCATGGTGGAGAATGAGTTGTTTTGAGTTCTGTTCTTCACGAAAGGCTTCATCGAGATGGAGGACTGGTGCATCATCGATTTCGATTGCAGTAACTGTTGCTCCTGTTGCGAGCAGATGCTGTGTAAGTGTTCCAGGTCCAGGTCCGATTTCGAGGATATGATCTTGTTCGTTGATCTCTACAATCTTAATCATACGTTTAAGCATCTCATCATCGATGAGAAAGTGTTGGCCTAAATCCGTATTTGGAGGTTGATAGGCCCGGAGACGATCGACCAATTGACGCGCAGATTTCATGCATTCACCGGGAACAGGTGGTCAATGAGTCGAGGCTGAAGCGTTCGATCTTCAATTTCGGAGAAGAATCGTCGAGCAAGTAGTTCAGCTGAATCGATACCACACTTTTCATTCAATTCAGCCATTGAGGAGAAACCGGCTGAGCCTCGAAGTTCGGCCATTTGCAAGGCTTTCTTGTTGCCAATACCTGCGAGCAATTCGAAGGCGTGTTGCTTGAGTGATAGATTTCCTGCTTTGTTGAAGAAAGCATCAACAAAATGCTTCCCATGTTCTTCAACAAACAATTGGATTATGAGCGGAAAATCCATCTTTGCAGAATTGGACATTTTATCCATTCGTGCTCCACCGAGAATTGATCCTTCAGGCGACCCTTCACCATCGCCACCAACATAGATTCGCATACTTGGTAGAAGCGCTTCATTGGATTCGATTGCGATTCGGCATGGGATGACAGTATCTTCGGTAAATCCTGTGACAACACCTTCACTCATATCGTGCTCAACAACTCGGACCCACGTTGCATCGTAGAGCGGTTGACCGTCACGACGACGCTGCTGAGGTCGTTGTTGTTGGCGATTACCTCGATGATTTCGACGTTGCTGAGGCCGTTGTTGACGTTGGCGAGGTTGTTGCTCAGGTTTCTTCTGAGGTTTGGGGATGTCCTTACGTCCTGTTGCGGGCGGTGGCATGGATGTGTCGACGCTAGGCTTCGACTTGTTGAATTTACGAGGGGTATAATCACGGCCTGGGCGGCTCATGCCAATCACTTCCAGTTATACGGTGTTCATTCAATACCGACGTGTTGTCGAACGAGTTCGATAACAGTGTTAACATCACCATCATCGATGGAGGCACGACGGCTTGCCATAACGGCCTTGATCTCAATTTCGCTAAGCGGCATGAGTTCTGCTATTTTTGCAGCCAACTCAGGATACTTCTCAAAAGCAGGTAATTCAGCAATCGCATCTTTCAAGGTTGCAAAAACTTCGGAATCGGTTGGGTAACCATTGCGGTTGTCGCTTGCAGCCCACTCAGCGTGGAAAAGCGCAGCACGTTGTTCGTAGGTCAAGTCTTTTCGACGCCCTTGAGCACCGAGTAATAAATCTCGAACAGTAGCAAAATCGACGATTTTTTCTTCTTCAGTCATAGTAATCACTCATTCAAGAGGGCGGAGATGTTCTGGGCGGGCAATGACAGTTTTCTGCATATTACCATCCTTGACGGAAACAACCCAAGCAACGCCCTGGCGCTTCTGGATGAATCCTGTACGGCCGTGAAATCGTCGATGAGGCATGCCCATTTGTTGGCTACCGTCCAATACGATTGCAACGCGGTCACCCTCTTCGTAACTGTGCATAATGCGGTTGATGTACGTTCGAGAACGGTCTTTTCGTCGGCGACGAAGAATGCTTCGTGTCCCTACTCGTAGTCCCTTGGATCGCTTCATTTTAATGACCTCCGCGGTTCGAAACTTGCATTACGCTGATTCGAGGCAACTCTGCGACCTACCCACCGCATATAAGCACCGCGATAAAACAAGTCTACTCAATCAGCGTGAATATCTCCGACATCAAGCCACTCGACCGTACATTTTGCTTTGATGAGAGAAGCGATGGAAGGCTGCGTTCGTCCATCATCACCATGAACGGTTTCCTTGACGTAGGTTCCTGACTCACAACGAAGTGTAAATTCAACAGAGATTGATCCCGAGCCATCGATTTGGACCGCAGCGTCTCGTGTCTCGATTACTTTTCGCCTTCGAACGAGATCAGCACGTCGATGTGCAACACGTTCCGGCGTCCGTTGAGCAAGATTTACCCCTTCCAATTTTTCAATGATTGCGAGAATGGTTGACTCATCTGGAAGCGGTAGGGTTTCAACAGGCTCAGGATTCGTAGCAAGAAGATTTGCAATGAGTTCTGCTTTGACTCCCTTTTGTTCACAACTACGTTCAATACAAATCTCGACCAATTCAGCTTTCTTCATATTCTTGAGTTCGGATTCTTCTAGAATTGAAATCTCGACTCGTTCAAGAGGTTTCTCTGGATTGTCTTTTTTGTCCCCTCGGCGCCGATGCTTACGTCGCCCGCGGCCACGTTTCTGAACGTCTTCTTTGGTTAAGTCGAGTGGCGCTGTAAGAATGTCTAGTTCTGGCTGAGTCATCGGCTCAACACGGAATCGAATCGTGTAGGATTTCTCGGCAGGTGTGTCTTTTATCCGAACAACCTCGCTTCGGTTTGATTTTCGAACATCGGTGATTTCGATGGAACCATTGGCTTGTTCGTTTACGATTTTCATTGCGTCTTCGTAATCGATATCCCAACGTTTCGGCTCTTTAATTTCCAACACAAACGGGCGTCCTCTGCCAAGACATCGAACATCGATATCTTCTCGACCCATTCCGTGGAATGCATGTTCTCGTCCTTCGAAAAATTCAATCATTGGATTTCCGATGAGATCTTGAACACTGGATGGATATTGTTGACCAGTATCATTACACTTGGCACAACCTCTTCCTTTACATGCACGACAAGGCCATCGAGTCTGAGGAATTCCACGCTCATGTTTCTTGTAACGCCCGTAAATGTATGCGCTACGGATATCAAGTGTGACTGTAAGAGTAAGCACATCGATTAGAGCAAGAATGTCCGGCTTGTCATTAACGATTTCGACCTTGTTCAATCGTTCACCCAAAAGCGTTGAAATAGATTTCACAAGTGATGGTTTCAACGCATCCGAACCACCAGCAGCGTATTGTTTGCGGATACCTTCCTCATGTTCGATTTGGTCTTTTGGGAACCGCGCTCCAATCTGTAGTTTCTGGACGTTATATCCTTGTAAGGCATCTTCGATTACATCGGTAAGAAGATCCACTTCTTCGAACAAATTCTCACAGAATGGACACAAAGGGATTTCTTCACGGATGTTGATCAGACGTTGGTTACCCTCGCTAATAGAATCACGAATTTGTTGCCCTGAGATTTCATTATTTTGTTGATACGAACGCTTTCCACCAAGTCGACCAAGACATGAATTGCAGGTTCCCATACGAAGCAGGTGCTTCAAACCAGCCGGAGATGGAGCCCGAGGAATCTCTTCAGTGTGTGATTCAAGTTGCTCTGGCTCATCGAGTTGTTCCACCTCTTCTTCTATTTCTTCAACATCATCCCAGAGAGAATAATCGGTCGATCCAAATCCAGAATTAGCATATTCCATCCAATCATCTTCATCATCAGGTGTCGAGTCGTCAACCATTGTTTCACCTACCGCCGGTGGGACAACCCATTCGACCGCAACCTTCCGTTACCCATATCCTTCAAGAAGACACCGATGCTATTCTTCTTCTGAATCATCCTTTGTAAATTGATGAAGAAGACCCAAGGCTGCGGTTGTGAGGATGAGACTTGCAATCAAGGATAGGAAAATCATTGCAGCCGAGAAGATTCCAAAGTTGCTGAAGAGACCCATTGGAGAAAGTGCAATGACGGAGAAGCCAGCGATGTCTGAAGCTGCACTTCCAATCAAGGCAAGGCCACATGCGCCACCTACTGCATGCAAGGCTTGCTTGTGCGACTCACCCTTTTCACGGCTTTCGCGATACCGTTCCGTTACGTGGATACAGTAATCGATACCGACACCGAGTGAGATGGTTGCAATGGTAACGGTGACGATGTTGAGACTTGCTCCAGAAGCCTCCATTAATCCGTATAGCCAAACAACAACAAGAAGAATTGGCCCTAAGGTGACGAGTGCTTGCTTAATTGAACGGAAACCGATCGCAAGGGAAACGAATACGAAGAGTGAACCCAATACGAGGGATGATTGCATCTCATCTTGCATCTCAGTTGATGCCACAAAACGGGTAACTGGGCGGCCCGTTGTCATAACCCAAGTCAATGGTTTCTCTTCCGTCGGTGCAGTTCCAGAGTTTTCATGGGTTCCAGTTGAGAGATTGGTGAATACTTCAAGATCACGCCACAACTTATCCATTGCAGGATCTAGACTTGGGAAGTCTTCGGGTCCTGTAACACCAAAGCGAATCAACATATGTTCGTATTCAGCAGGTTCACCGTTGATATCGAGCCACGGTTTTGAAGGATCTAGCTCAACCTCAGGCATGATGTAGAGGCTTACAATACTCGATGGAATTGAAGGAATTGGGCCGATTCCCGGCACACCTTCAAGGGTTAGGAATCCGTACATGAACGCTAGACAATCACGATCTTCTGTGTCGATGAAGCCAATCTGTGTTGTATTACATCCAACCCCATTTCCTTCCACATCTGGATTCCACCCACGGGCTCGAAACGGTTCATCGTTGAGTACCATCGAACCTTGTGCAGCGAAGACTAATTCATCGAGTGCAAGCAAGTCGATGTTACCATCAGGCGTTTTGGTGATCTTTTCTGGAATTCCTTCTTCAGGCGTGTTCATTCGTTGCCTTAATTCGTCAATACCAGCATATACCCTTGGATCAAGAACGTCGCCTTCAATCAACAACATTGCAGGCTCTCCTTCATCTGAAAACCGCTCATTGACAATATCCACACCCTGAGCAAAGTCAGAGGATTCGTCGAGGAAATCTTCGACCGCGAAATCACCCTCTAGATTGGACATGGCGATACTTGCCGGGACGGTTACAAGCAATGCAAGAACTGCGATAACGATAGAATTCTTGAATCGTCCACTTTGAATTGTTAGGTTGCGAAGCCAGTGTACGGGGACGAGGTGTGTGATGTCTCGTTGTTTAATCGGCTCGCCTTTTCGCTTTTCGAGCCATTCATCGAAACTCATCCGAAGCAATGGAACCCATAGACCAGTCAGTAGGAAGGCTGCAAGAATTCCCATTGCGGCTTCGATTCCAAAACTACGCAAAGCAGCAATATCGGAGAAGAGATTGGCCGAGAATGCAGCCATCGTAGTAATCGATGTTAGAAGGATGGCACGACCAACTCTTGTGAGTGTAATCGTTCCTGATTCTGAAGCACTCTTACCGAGTTTACGTTCCTCTTTGTAGCGATGTAAAGCGTGGAGAGAATCATCGATTCCAAGTGCAAGCACAAGGATTGGCAAGAGGTTTGAAAATTGTGAACGAGAGATAATATTCCATCCAAAGAAACCGGTCAAATTCGAGATGTGGCCAATGAATCCTTGCATCCATAACAAGGCACCACCAAGGGCTACGACGACAATGGCCACATCGCTCAAACGCCGCAAACTAACATACAGCAACCCAAGAATGATTAATCCCATGAGCGCAATGAGTCCAGTTGACGATTGTAATTCACGATTGACTTCAACATTGACACCCTGTCCAACTAGAAGGGTCAACGAGGTTCGGTCATGTGAGCGAAGATGACCTTCAAGATCCATGTAGGACCATTCAACCGAACAACCAACACCCTCTTCCTCTTTCAATTCAAGACAGTGTTCTTCCGAATATTGTGGCGGGTGGAGAACGAGTTGATTATTGTCCAATCTGTAACCACCGATGATCAATCCTTCGTCTGAATTTCGTATTGACTTCTCTTGTTTCGAATCTTTCCAAACAATTTCCCAACCACTTTCTTCAAGTGAAGCTCGATCGAGTTGAACCAATAACCATGATGCAGAACCACTCCATCGTCCATAACCGATCATTTCGTCCTGCCAATTCCCTTCGGAATCGAGTGAACCCCCAATCGGTCCTTGTTGAATCGAAGTAATATCAGAAACAAAACCACGGTCAAGTGAAATCCAACGAAGAAAATCATTGTTGCTTCCTTCTGCCATTCGTGCAGCAGCCATGTCAATGTGGGCTTGTGTGAGGTTTTCATCATCAAAACTTAAGCAATCGAGAGGAAAACAATCGGTCCAGTTTGTTGGCGCTGGAGTAGGAACACCAAGTGGTGAGAGGCCAGGTTGTGTCAGAATGGATGTATTATTCATGAAACCACGGAAAATATCTGCCAATGACATAACGCCCGTAGTTTGATGTCCTGTCACCTCGTTCACAAGCGGTTTGAGCGATTGACCAAGGGGATGGTCTTCAATGAGTCCTGCTTTCAGATCAATTTCCTTGAGGATGGTTAGATTGAGAATTCCCCCCTCAGGTTCGTATATTCCAACCCATGGCTCGCCAGCATCAACAATTTGGTTAGCAGGTGGAATACTGGTGTAATCGGGGGTTCCTCCATCGATTGTCGCTGCAGGCTCCCATGTACTCAAATCCTCAACTTCAGCAGGGTCTCGAACCGAGACAACAAATCCAAGAATAATTTCACTTGTTGGGAATTCGTTATCGATGATGCTTTGGGCCGTGAGTTCTGGAGATTCCATTTCATAGGATTCCATATCGATAGGCTGCAATGCTGTCAAAGCCCCAGGAATCATGAACAGTGTGAGTATAAAGACAGCAATATGCACTCGTTTTCGATGGACAACCATGCCCTTCGAGAATCTCGCAAAACGAGTGTCCATACCCAAAGGGATGGGTTATACTTCATGAATGAATGTATTTCAATCATAAAGAAAAATTTGTTCATTCCTTCCAGTTACCATGGTAATTTTCAGCGTTATCGACTCTCACAAACAAGTCAAGTGCGGACCACGCTAGGCTGTTAAAACCAGATGCCATTCCATCGGGACCGCCCGCCTTAGCAGTCATGAATTCAAACGTATCCGAAGGCGAATGCCATTCTTGCCAGAATGAAATGTCTCCGCCTGGACTGAAGAAATTGAAGGTTGGATAGCCTGCAGAGAAAAATGAACAGTGATCCGAAGAACACGACTCTGCTTTCTGCCACATAATCGGATTTCCTTCTGTTGGCTGGTATGCCAGATTTTCGTCGATTGTTTGCGTGACCCAGTCATACATTCGATCCATGTTCTCATCGCTTGCACCTGCGATACTAATACTCCAATCGTATTTTGTTGGTTCAAATATATCACCAGTCAATGGGTCAATGAGAGGTTCAGTCAACGGTACTATTGGATAGTTGAGTGATACCATGTCGAAGTTCATGTAGGTTCGAACTGAGACATTCTCTGGAAGATTTGCAACGTATGCGAGTGAACCGAGCAATCCTTCTTCTTCGCATGCCCACAATGCAGCGACAACAGTATGATCGAATTCCATTCGAGCTAGCGCTTGGCCGACTTCGAGTGAAACGGTTGAACCTGAGGTGTCATCATTTGCTCCTTCATTTGTTCCACCGCCTGGTGGCGTAAACATGTAAGCGATGTCGAAATGACCTCCGATGACAATGTATTCATCGGGATTGACTCTGCCCCAATTATAACCTACGATGTTCAATTGGTCTGGGTCATCAGGATATTGCGTAATTTCGACATGATCGAAGCCCATGTCCCACATCATTTCCTCAGCTTTTTCTGCGGCTGCTTGGTATGCTGCTCCTCCTTCGTGAAGGGATGCACTTGCACACCAACGGTTGTTGTAATCAGTTGTGAGCATATCGATGGTTTCGTAGGCTCGACGGCCATCGACGAGCATGTACTCTTCACTGTTGGTAAGTGGTAGCGTTGCATTCCATACCTCGTCACCGGACGTGATTGTGAGAACAATCTCATCCCGTTCTGAATCAAGAACAAGGAAGGTGAGGCTTGTTTGTGATGCTTCAAAAGCCATCTCAACATCATCTCGAAGCACACCGTATTCATCCATGAAATAGAATCCTGGGCTTCGATTCATCGTCCATTCGAGGTCGGATGCAACCTCGATTGTGAAGTATTGGCCTCGAAGGACCGATTCAGGTGCTACAACTGTAAGTTCCGATGGTTGGACCGATTCGACTTCTTCTCCAAAACATCCACTAAACATCGCAAGGACGATGGTAGCGGCGAGGAAGATAGGACGCATCGATAGATGGGTTCATGCGCTCGGATATAGCGATTCGCATCTTGAATGAACTACGAATCATTCAGCATCTTCGGTTGGAAGACCTTCAGCCGACCAGCCTCTCGTTCCACCCTCAAGGATTGTAACATTGGTGAAACCGTATTCTGCAAGAACACTTGCTGCGATGGATGCTTGGCCACCACCTGCACACGTGAGGACAATCGATTGATCAGTTGATTGAAACGTCTCCTTGTCATGGAATGCGCTTTGTGGATCTCCCTTGTAGAACAATGTTCCAAGCGAGACATTCTTTGCACCAGGAATGACGCCTTCTCCGAGAGCATTCGCATCTCGAACATCGACGACTGTGACTTCTTCGTTTGCATCCATTTTTTCCTTCAAATCTGCGGGCGTGATGGTCCCGTGGTTGGCTTTTCCTTCGGCTACTCTGTCGCTAAATGACTTGGTCATACAACAACCACTGTTGACTCCTACTTCAATTCATTCACAAGTGCTTCTGCAAGTCGTTCATACTGATCAATCGAATTGTACAATTGTGCTGATATTCTCAAGTAACGTCCTTCAGGAGAAGGCCATGACCAAACTGGAACTTGGATGTTGTATTTTTCAGAGAGAATGTGATGTAGAGGATCTGGTTCGTGCATATTTTCCTTCTCTGGAATTTTTCCTGGAAGTTGGATTGTTGAGATACAGGCGATCATTTCGTCAGGACAGGGAGGTTCAATTCCTAGACGCTCGCAAAGAACATTCCGACCTTGAATCGCAAGGTCATGATTATGTTGCATGATGGCTTTCCACCCACCATCCACTAATTCAGCCATACCCTCTATGACTGCTGGAATACTGCACCATCCAGAGATGTCTTGCGTTCCTGTCCAATCAAATTCATGACGGAATCGTGTTGTATCACCAAGCGGGAATGTATGGCCATGGCTGATGGTCAAAGGCTGAATTTTGGATTGCTTATCCTCGCGAACGTAGAGGAATGCACTTCCTTTAGGGGCGCAAAGCCACTTGTGACAGTTGCTTGTGACATATGATGCGCCAAGTTCTCCTAGATTTAGTGGGATCATTCCAATTCCATGTGCAGCATCAAGAAGTACTTCGACACCTTTTTCTTCAAAAAATTCAGTCAATTCTTCGAACGGCATTCTAAGTCCAGTTGGACTTGTGACCGTATCAATCATTACCAATTTCGTTCGCTCAGAACATGCAGATTTCATCAATTCAATAACCGTTTGAGGACCATCTATTGGAAATGGAATGTCGACCACGACAACATCCGCGCCCCATCTTTTTGCGACAAAATCGATACTATTCCGACATGCCTGATAGGCATGATTTGGGACAAGAATCTCATCCCCTTGTTCGAATTGTAATGATCGTAGAATTGTATTTACTCCCGAGGTTGCATTGGATACAAAAGCCAAATCATCAGCAGAACAGGAGAGGAATGCCCCTAAAGCCTCTCTTGATTTTAGAAGAAGGCCAGGCATCAATTCTTCAAAGAACCGAACGGGCTC
>DAKS01000017.1:15369-44502 GCA_002499195.1 Euryarchaeota archaeon UBA443 | reverse complement strand
CAGCAAAGAGAAAAGAAGCCTCACGGACTTCCCTTACCGTCATACATAATGGCTTTATTCGTAGAACACTATAGACTCACTTTTCAGACCACTCTGGTCTATACCAACCTTATCCCCTAGCCTTTGAAATGGTGTATATAGCAACTACAGAACGTTTGAATTGGAGATAATAATATCCTTGCCAGAGATTAATAGTTTGGGTTATATACGTATTAAGAGTCGAGAAAATAAGTGAGTATGATGAGTGAAAGCGAACAAGACAATCGGCTGCCTGTAACTGTATTAACTGGATTTCTTGGTTCAGGAAAGACTACACTTCTCAACCATATTCTTACAAGCACTGAACATAAGATGAAATTCGCTGTTATCGAAAATGAGTTTGGTGATGTCGGTATTGACGAAAACATTCTGGTGGAGAGTTCAGAAGAGAGCATTATCGAGGTCATGAATGGATGTATTTGCTGTACAGTTCGTGGCGATCTTACCGAAGTTCTGGACAATATGTACGACCGAATCAAGGATTTCGATGGTGTCATTATTGAGACGACCGGGCTTGCCGATCCAGCTCCTGTTGCGCAAACGTTCTTTGCTGACGAGCGAGTTTCAAACAATTACAACCTCGATGGTATTATCACCGTTGTTGATGCAAAGCATATCGTACAACACCTCGATGATGAGAAACCAGAGGGTGTAGAGAATGAATCTGTTGAGCAATTGGCCTTTGCTGACCGTATCATGCTCAACAAAATTGATCTCGTCGATGAAGCAGAACTCAGCGATGTTGAGGCTCGTATCAAGTCGATCAATGGCTTCGCACCAATTTTCTACACACAAAACAGCATCATTGATCCAAAAGAACTCGTCAATATCGGGGCGTTCGATTTGGAAAAGACACTCGAAATGGATCCTGAATTCCTCGATACTGAAGCGGAACATGAGCACGATGACCGTGTCACCTCAACGAGTATGAAATTCGAAGGGGAACTCAATGTGAACAAACTCGAACGATACATCGGCAATCTCATGCGTGAACATGGTGAAAATCTGTTCCGATACAAGGGGGTCCTTGCTGTGAAAGGTGTTGATGAAAAGTATGTCTTCCAAGGTGTCCACATGCTCTTTGGAGGCGATTATAGTCGTGATATTGGTTTGTGGAAGGAAGGCGAAACACGAGAGTGTCGATTTGTTTTCATCGGCCGAGATCTTGATCACGATGCACTTCAGAAAGGACTCATGGAATGTCAAGCAGAAGAACTTCGATTCAATCTCGGAGATACAGTCTATGCAAACATTGGTGAATTTACGGAAGGTCGAATCATTAAATTGTGGGATCAGGGCAATCCGTACCGTGTTGAGATTCAAAACGATGAGAAGTCAAACGTTTGGGTTCCAATTGACAACGATGATTACGTTCGTACAACCCTTTGAATTAGAGTTGAAAGATATGTCACCGCGATTAATGGTCTGTGACGGTTGCTGTTGTGGTCGTCTCGAAAAGGGAAACGATGTTGTCCCTATTGATATGCTGAAGACCGCATGGGAGGAACATGGGCTCAAGGAACATGTCAAACTCTCCATTTCTGGATGCCTGGGTCCATGCAGCATGAAGAACGTCTCATTGATGATGGATGGAAATGATCGCATCTGGCTTGGCGAACTTGGTACAAGTGAGCATTACGATGCACTGGTGACATGGGCTCAATCGATTGGAGAAAAAGGTCAAATGACTTCTCTTCCGGAAGAACTGAAAAACCATCAATTCAAACCGAAGTCGGTTTGATCAGTACAATTTTGAAAGGTGCTAAATTAGAAAAGCCCCACCAAGGACCTGAATCATTGATGGGGCGGATAGCCACTTTTGTGGCAACACTCGTCGAACGAGTCAAAGATCAGAAGTGATCAAGCGCCTCAAAGGTGCTCGATGCCTTGCTTCTTGACGTTAGCCTTCTTGATCTTGTCTGGGAGCCAAGCAGGGCCACCAGCAGGCTTGTCGACCATTGTGATCGAGCCTGTGAAAACGTGTACACGCTTGGTGCCACGCTCTCGTAGGCGGATGTTCGTGTGTCCACGGGTTGCAGCTTTGAGGGCTGCTCCTCGTGGTTGCTTGCTCGCAAATACTTGGCTCGTGTCTTTACCGTTCTCCATGAGAACGAAATATTTCTTGTCTGACATTTGGATTACCTCCGAACCTCAACCACAACTTCTAGTTATTATATTTTGTGGCGAAAAAAGGCAATACTGCGTCACATATGCCTTTCAGTACTGCATTCCGAAGGCCAAAAATGATGAAAAAAGGTTACTGAAAGGCTAGAATTCTGCCCCTGCAAGTGTCTTTGAATCAAGAATGCCAGAAATTTGACGAATCGACTCAACGACAATTGTTGCAATGGATGAAAGATCATCAGCGTTTAATTTGACAATCAAATCATAATCACCGAACAATACGGTGACATCAGTAACGTTGTCAAGATCCTTTAATTGAAGATAAACATCATGCTCCGCCCCAGGAACAACATTCAGTAACACATACCCTACCGCCATGACGACCATCCCGTCCTTGTGCATTCAGAATAATATCTAATCGGTCTTGATTTCTGGAGACTCAAGACTGGAAGCATGTTCCTGACGGATTGATTCCCACTGTTCATCAGTCCAATCATCAGGCTTATCGCCTTGTAACCATTCTATGAATGCCTCTTCAGTCCAACCATCGGGAATTGAAGGGGTTTCGGCAGACATACTCAAGAGCGAGGCTTCTGCTTGTGCGATGGAGTCCGAGGTAAGTTGATCAAAGTCATCGAGGGATTCATCAGTTGCCCATTTCTCTTCGATTCCTCGCCGTCGAGCAACCAAAATTGTTGTCAATAATACAATTAGTAATCCCACTCCAAAGAAAATCCAAGGCAATGAAGAGGTTGAACCTGAAGTTGTGATTTCTTCATCATTTGTCATGTTGCAATTCAAACGACAAACATATGGTTCAATAGTAATGTTGTTGACTGAGTCCCATTCACCTGTTTCCCCATCCGAATCTTCACAAGCAACATGAATTCGAAGGGAGTCGGTCGATTCATTCAAATTTCGCGGAATCGGCCATCTCAATTGATTGAAACCATCAGCATCCAGTGTTTCAATAGGACGGAAGTCTTTCTGCCAAATAGCGCTGTTGTTGTCATCGATGATGTTTGCAGCACACGACACATCACCTAGGCCATCCAAATCAGTAATAGATAGTTGGAACGAAAGATCACTACCAGCTTCAACAGATTCTGGAACTGTACCATTGATGATTGGAGGAGCATGTCTGAATAGCATTGAAATTTGCATTGAGGCCGGGTAGCCGTCAATTGTTGATGCAATCAATTGAATCGAACCATTATCAGAAGCAAAGGAACCGTCCAATTGAAGTCTGAACCAGTAGACTTCATCTCCCGATGCTTGTAGGCAACCATCGTTTGATTGGACCCATGTTGGTTGTTGAATCTGAGGAGCGTTAACGGACCAACCCAATTGTCGTAATGAAAGTTGAATGTTTTCCAACGGGCGGTCGCTCTCGATGATCGCACCTAGAACAGCCGGATGGCCAAACATCAACTCCTCGATTGTTCCTTGTTCATTACAAGGGATTATCGAAACGATTCTTGGAGCATTGAGAACCAACGGGATGGTTGTTGTTGATGTCGATTCAACGCCTCGTGAATCTTGTAGTACGACCAAGACGTTGATTTCGCCTGCCTCGAGGAGCTCAACAGGTGGTACGAGTTTTATTCGAATCTCGCCTTGATTGACGAATCCTTCAGCCGAAAGAACTTGCAAACCATATCCCGGCCAATCGATTTCAACATCTGCAAGGTAAGCATTGACAAAATCATCTTCATCGAATACTACAATATGAAGGAATTCGTCATCATTATCGACAATCCGGTCGATGGATGCAGTGGAATTATTTTCGAAAAACAACTGGATTTGTGGTACTTTATCTTCGATTAGAATGGTACGTTGAGTAACAAGGCTTCCATCATCCTTACGCATTTCAATGTCGATTGAATCCGTAGACGAACCGTTCTCAACCATGAAGGATGCTTGATAACAATGATGATTCGCATCCCCCATAGCAACGTAAACGAGTTCACTAAGCAATCCTCGAGAAACAAGGAATTGTGGCTGTTCAGTTGCATTATTGTGGTCCACATCTAGAACACAGCCGGTAATCGTTTGCTGAACACCACGATGTATACCCATGGAAGAAGTTGATGGTAACTGCGTCACTCCAAGCCAATCAGGGTCCGCATTCGACATATGTGGGCCGAACCATGACGATGGAGCATCCAATATTGTGGAGACGTTTTCAACAAGACGTTCCGCTTCAATACCGAGACCATCTGTTGCAGTGATGTGGAGCGCAAGTTCACCTATTGTGACATTAGTTGGTAACGTAATCATGGCTTCCCAGGTCGTTCCGTTGTCACTTGAACCCATTAAACCGATGTTCCATGCCGTATTGTTAATTGAACAGTTCGAGCAAATGACGCTCCAACCCATTTCAACCGATTCCACTCGTTCATCATCGGAAGCAGTCACAGTACAAAGGAACGAATCCCCTCGAGCATATTCATCTTGATCGCAAGCAACCGATTCGATTACAGGGGCATCGTTGACCCATATTCGCATGATGATGAAATTGTTCAGTGTATTACGTTCGAACGATGTTGAATTATCATGCGCGTAACGAACACGAACGTCGAGCCATCCCGGTTGTGTTGGCGTTATTGGTATCGTAACAGACATTCTCGAACCCGGTTGGTCGCCCGCAACCACGCTCACATTTGTTGTGGACATCAATACAGACCCTTGGAGATTGATCACATCGATTTGTCCATCACCTGCAGACATTCCATTGTTCTGCAGTGCTACTTCGATATGGCCGGTTTGACCTACAGAGAAATTGTTCAGAATACGAGTGTCAAGGAGTTCAACATCGTGTAATGTGCTCATGTAAGGAGCCATTTTCGGGTCACCGACGACAACACCCATCCAAGAAATGTAAGTGTTTGCTGCAGCATTAGCTTCAGCAAAATTGTATCCTTGAGAATACATTGAGAACAGGACGCTTGGTTGGCCTACTGCTGTCAAGTAGGGTTCATACACATAGCCCTTGACGCCGCTGACTCCATCTTCAAGCAAGTCTGCGACTAGAGATTGTCCATATGTCGTACCGAGAGTGAAAGAGCGTCCTCCGGTAGATACTGCTGTTTCTGCAATCGAACCATCCACCCATGACATATGGGGTCGAATCGCTCGGAGAATGAAGCTATCGATGTAGACCGAACCACTAGTAGATGTAGCAACTACGTTTAGAGGAACCGTGATTCTAAGCGAGGTTGCATTTTCATGAGGTCGGAAGCGCATTGCAGCGCTCCCCCAATCGTTCTCAAATGTTTTCGAATCCGAAGTGTTTGATGAGAGGATGTTGCCTTGATCATCAATACCTTCCACAATCATCGTGTAACTACCATAAACGTCGCCATTACGCTTTCCAGCTAGCGATACAATCCATGCATGATCTTCCAATTCTGGATCAATGGTGACAAATTGTTCGAGTGATGCTCCCGATGCCCCTGAACCGGAGTATGCTTGACAATCTTGGTAGATATCACGGCTCAGAATTGTGATTTCATCATCGGAAAGAGCGCTTTCCCATACCATGACTTTGTCGATCATACCTTCGAAGTATGTCGAACCTGCTCGATTAACGCCGAGTTTGTACAAATCGATATTGTTTAGCGATCCTGTTGGGAACGACGTGGTTCTGACGTGGACTCCATCGAGATATTGTCGTGCAGAACCACTGTCAAATACGGTAACAAGATGCATCCATTGTTGTGCTTCAACATCTCCAAAGGCATGCGTCTGATTGTTGTGTAATCGCCATTCTCCACTGAAGACTGCATGCTGGAACGACGTGTTTGACCCAGCATTATCCGAAACAGCAAGTACTGAGGCATAATTTGGAAGGGTTGTCGAATTCGCCCAAACCCATTGGCTGACCGTGAAATTCCCAACCCAATCATCAACATCGACTTCGACGTAGTCATCTATACCATCGTACCAAAGACAGCCGCCGTCCGCACAAGTTCGCCAATTTGTAGCATTCATGTTGTAAAGCGTCATATTCGAACCATTCACTACTGAATCGTTGGATTCAGTTCCGATTCCTTCATCAAAATTCCAAGCGTGAATCAATGTCGATACTGAGGGGGGCGTTCCATCTGAAACGACGAAAGCAGAGGCTGGTACCATCGCTTTGGATTGATTAGGCCCTTCCCATTTCAAATGCAAACCATGGGGGCCACCGCCTTGGAAGAATTCAATTTTAAAATCGTGAAGGCCAGATGAGATGTTGCGCGTTCCTGACATTTCTCGCATACCATGAGAGCCATAATTTGTAACCAAACTAGTCCCATCAAGCCACAATTCACTACCGTCATCACTGGTGAGATAGAACGTCCAATTTCCACTATCTGGGATATTGATCAGACCACTAAACCTTGCACCCCAATTATTCTTGAAACGATCATCGAGGCCAGGGTATGCTGAATACATTGAATTGTACTGCAAGGAGGACTCAATACGAGTATGTTCGGGGGCACGGTCGATTAGAGATGGCATTGATCCAGTATTGAAACTCACGCCTTCATTATCGAAGTATTCAGCAAAGATGCCTTGTGTACCATTGCTCGATTCATCGGAACAAGAAGCCGAAATCGCAGCTTCAAGGGACGCACTCCCGGCGTTCTTTACACCGGTTTGGTAATTCCATGCAAAAGAATCTCCTGAAGATAATGTAGGTACCGTAGAATTCCAATATTTGACACCACTTGACCAAGATGTATCTTCGGTTTCAAATCCGGTATTCCGGCCCCAATTTGCACCCCAATTACCATCGTTTGAACCCCATGAAGCATAGCCCATGACATTGCTTACATTTGTAACAAAACCTGTTTCCTCATCAAAATAGACACTTTGATTGTACAAATCTGTGAGTGTTGAATTCGCAGTGTAAAGATCGTCGTTCCAAAATTTGTATCCTGAACCATTACGATTTGTAGCGAGATCTAGAACATATGTTCCACTTTGCCCGAGACTATTGTTCGCTTTATCGATGAGGTCGAGTGCCGTTTCAACGGTGTAACCGGTTAGCCTTGTCACTAGATAGAACCCATGCTTCTGTCTTGAAAACGATTCAAATCCACCGCCAGACAACGGGCCATAGGAATGGGTTGACCAATAATCGCCACCGATACTATTGTTGTATGAGCCGCCGAGTAGAGCAAACTCCTGGTCGAACGACGCTTTGTTTTGTCCACCGTTCACCTTTAGTGGCATACCTTTGCTTGTAACGAGATAATTCATATCCGATACATTGCTTCGATTATTTAGCATCTCAAGGAATGGCAAGGCAAAGAAATCAGTAAATTGATTCCGATTGATGGTCTCTCCTGTTGGAGTTCCATCGAGATCGAAAACGAAGACACGTTCATGGCTTATGTTTCTCGCTTGAACAAACGCCCAACCGATGGTTTTACTCGCTTCTGATTTGTTGTTGATCAAAACACCAACATCGCTGTAATCGTAGACCTCGATGGCATCGAAGCCGTTTGGAACAGCAATAGTCTGATTGTCCAGATTCAGCCAATTATCGCCAGTAGTGAATCCTTGGAAGAGATTTTCCAGCGGCTCTAAACTTGTCGTTTGCTGAGAATTTGAGGATGCTGTTGGTAAAGCACTGAACAAAGAACCGAGCATTAGCGAAACGAGAAACAAACTTGTTCCTCTTCCTGCCATGGCTTGTCGAAATCAAATTGTAGTTTAGCAGTATTGATAGATTGGGCATGGATTCTGAAGGAGAAAACCACTTTTTCATCAAAAAACCACTGAAAGAATATGAAGGGTGGCCTCCTCTGAGTAATTGATGGCAGAGTTATACATGGCTCGGACCTGTAAGTGGGGCACACTTCGCGTTGTTGGTGGAGATGTCTGGAATCACTCGGGTGATGTCCTCATAACACCAGCGAATAATCGACTTTCTGGAAGAGAAGGTCTGGATAATATGATTCACCAACAAGCTGGTCAAGAATTGACCCAAGCAACCCGGAATATCTGTTTGGAAATGCGGAAAATCAACGCTCCACCGTGTGCAGTAACCAACAATGTAGTTACAGAGCCATATGCGCTTGCAGATCGATTCAAGCACATTATCCACGTTGTCGGTCCTGATTGTCGTCGACCAAACCAAGATGAGAATCGACGCGACCTTCTTCCAGAAACCTACTACAAACTCTTTGCAACGCTCAAGGAGCTAGGTGTCATGGAGAACGTCATTTCCCCTCCCTTGAGCATGGGCGTCTTTGCTTACCCTCATCGAGAGGGAGCCCGTCTTACGCTTGAAACACTTCTTGGCCTCCTCGATGGTGAAGAAGACCCTGGCGTCAAGACCTTCACCATCGTAGTGAAAGAAAAGAATTTCATTTCCAATATGCGAACGGTCTATCGTGAAATCAACGATTTGTTACCAGGTATCGACACCACAAACGACTGAGGCCTAAACCATGAGCGACCTTCCTCACATGGTGAGTGTCGCCATTCAATCCTCCTCCTCCTCATTCGATGCAGTGCTTATGGTTTCAAACGATAGCCGTAAGGTACGTTCGATCGTTGAAGTTATTCCACCCAAACTACCATTGCGCGTTATGACAAGTTTGAGTCGTGTACGCGATGCACTCATCGAACATGAAATCGATGCTGATGTCCTTGAAGAAGGCCTTTCTACGAAGGGTCTGTCCATCCTCAATGAGTTATACGATCTAGTCCTGCAAGGTATGGGGGAGAGATGGATTGCAAAAGGAGGCCGATTGCTCATCGTTCTTGCTGAACCGATCGATGGCGTCATTATGGTCGATACCAAGATGCTAGGAGCAGAACGACTCACAGCCATCGCAGAAGAACAAACGATAGAACTTGAAATCCTCATTCGAATGATTGAACTTGCACGTGGTATTGGAGCCCGAGGACGTGAAGGTACTGCTATTGGTGCACTGTTCGCCATCGGTAACATCCAGAAGATGCGAGGACATTCTACGGCCATGGTCCTCAACCCATTCAAAGGTCATAGTGAAGCAAAGCGTGATGTTCGAAACAAGGAAAATCACGAGACATTAGCAGAATTCGCTTGGTTGGACGGGGCCATCCTGTTCAATCGAGAAGGGATTGCGAGCGATGCTGGAAGATACATTCAGGTTCCATCAGGCCTTACGCCAAAGTCTGGTGAAGGGGGGCGACATCTCGCAGCTCGGGCTATTTCGCAATTAACAGAAGGTGTTGCTATTGCAGTTTCTTCAACAGGAAGCATCGTTCTCTACGCGAACGGTCGAGAACGGTATAGAGTACGAATCAAATGAATTGTTCAATCGCTTCGGCGAGAGTCAATTCTCCTATGACGACCTTTTTCGCTAAGTCGGAGGAGATGGTGATACGTCCTTGGCTTTTGATCCGACTTCTACGTTGAATCTCTCGAATTTCTCCTTCTGTTGGCTGCAAATCAAACGCTTCCCATACCCGTTCTCCTGCAAGTGTTGCGATTCGAATCGCTGAAACACCGTGTTGATTTCTGCTCAATCCGCTCGATGTTTTTCGTTCATTGACCAATTCAACAACGTACCCACGGTGTAACATAGCATTGACAAGACGATTTCGATGCGAAGGTGAGCCTTTTCCCATTCGAATTAAGAGATGTTCAAAATCATGATTCTCAATGAGTGATTCAATCATTTCGATACACTCTTCAACGGACTCGGTTTGTTTCGTGTCGATCAAGATTCCATCTGTAAACCATGCAAGACCTGGCCGAGGCCCAGTATCGATGCCTAAGGTAAATCGATGCGTCTTCGACGATCCTTTCAATGCAAATATCGCTGCTTCGATAGCGATATCGATAGAATCTAGTTCAGCAGCAATCGGACGTCCATCGGCTAAGTTTTCTGCAACTTCATCGACCGAACCTATCCATATCGAGTCTTTTTTTGGTAACGGTTGGCTCAAGGAATATTGTTCAACGTTGATTTTTCTCGTTCGAAGAATTTGCATGATGCGATAAGCAAGTTGGAAATCATCGGTTCGAACGAGGATCCTTTGCACAAGTTATTCCATGATTTGGTCCTCTATAATCCTCCGTCTCGAATCAAGTCCGAAAATCAAGCCAAACTCTTCTTATCATCTTCTCTTGATAATTCCTATCTCACAATTAATCGCTGATTCCTCTTTCAATTTACTTCCCCCAGCGGATAATTTATGTCTCCTAGAGGTTTGTTTACTGATATGCGAAGCATGCACTTCAACTGTATTTTCCTTTCAGCCATTTTGATTTTGTTACCACTGTCTGGGTGTCTCGATGAAGATTTGTCATCAAGAACCGAAACCGCAGAAGACGGTACAGAGCGATGCTGGGCCATAATTCAAACAATAACATCCATGGAACATGAAAGTGAAATGATGCGAAATTACCACTACACTATGACGAACCTGACCTATGACGCATCTTGCAACATGATTCACTCATCGTGGTGGGGCGGAGATGGATATGGTGGTTACACCAACATTTCATACAACGATGAAGGGCAACCAATTCTAATACAAACCGGTTCTAGCGAATGGAACAACACGACTGCAACCCTTGAAGAAGATCCTTACATTGAGTTTGAGGAATATCACTACGAGAACGGGCTACTGATGCAATTGAAAACGTATTATGAAGACGGTGCTGGTGAAGAGTATTGGAATTATACCTATGACTCCGAAGGTCGAGAAATTTTGGAAGAAACCGAATTTACAACCAAAGAATCATTCTATACTTCAAATGGTCTGCTGAGTTTCACGAAGAAAATCGGTTATGGCAATTCGACGACATACGCCAACTATACTTACGATGATGCTGGCCAGATGACCCAAATGACTAGCACCTATGGTTACGGTGGAACTTGGTATCAACCGACATACACAAATTACACCTATGTTGATGACCTGCTAGTATCATCGAGCATAGCAACTTCAGCACACCAATCGCCCGACGTCACGACGTACACATACAACGAAAATGGTGACCTTCTGACACAAACGCTTCAATGGGGTTCTAATCCCAATGCGAGTTCCACTATCGCCCATTCTTGGGGATACGCCGATACAGTCTGAGATGAAAACGTCATCCCTCTTTAAGGAAAGAAATGCGAAGGCCATCGCCATTAGGGCTCCTGGTTTCAACTTTCCTAAACGATGATGGTTCGTCGTAAAATCACCGAAGTCAATAAAGGCGGTTGACAACAATCCTAGCCCATGACAAGCCAGTATGAGCGTGAATTAAGGCACGTTCTCGCCGGTATTCCTGCTGGTGTTGAAGCGGTCATCAAATCCTGTTCTGTTGAGCAGAAGGAGCGAATGCGACTTGTGCTTCAACGCCCTTTCCTCGTCGTACGGGCAGCAGGTTCGGGCATCGAAGGTAGTGGCGATTTGCTTGCCTTGAGGGGTGACATTTCATTCCCAATCGAAGTAAAAACGACTAAAGCGAAGAAGATCTACCTGAGTGGCCGTACCTTGGACCAATACAATGCACTTGTCTACGAGGGTGAAAGATGTGGCCTGATGCCTCTCTATGCACATCGATTGAAAGGGACCCGTGGCGATTCATGGCGGATATTTAGGGTCGAAACTTCCACGCTTGAGGGGCGTCTTCGCGTTCTTGCACGTCGCATCCCAGCACTTCCTCGGACGCGTAAAGGTAGGGCCTTCATCGATTGGGACCAAGGCATGCCGCTCAATGAATTCATCAACATCGTATGCCATCACAACGAACACTCACCTACGCTCGAATATATCCAGAAACGTAGTGCCATCGAGGAAGACGAAATAGAAATTCCAGAGATCAAAACATCCATTCTCGATGAACTTCAACGCCGACGGACCATTATTCGTTGATCAGAAGTACGGTATTACGAGAATGAAGAGTAGAATAAACAGCAGTCCTAGTGAGGAAAGATTGCTGGCCTTTCTTGATATCTGGTCCACCCATAATGGATGGAAATTCCATAATTTGAGTTTTCGACCAAGGGCACGTACTCGCGATAAACCAGCATGAACCATGTCCTTGAACATATGACCTCCATCGAATGGAACCATTGGAATGAGGTTGGTAAATCCAAGTAAAACGTTGACCCACATCATCCAAAACATCAGATTGACCAATATCAAGAGGCCCTCTTTTCCAATGAGATTTCCAAGCCATGAATCATCTGCTTCAAGCATTGCTTCCTCATTCGGATGCATGGCAACACCTTGAAATTCGAAAGGAATGATCATGATGGTGACTACATGAAGTGGTGCAATAATCACCCGTTGAAGGGCCGAATATTCTACGTTAGGAGACAATGGGCCTGCGAGTCGATCGATTCCTGCTGTATTCGAGGAAAGTCCTTCTACGCCCAAAAATGGATCGCCTTCGTTAACGGAAAGGGTATCGAGTTGATCCTCGGAATAACCAAGATTTTGATAGTATGTGTATTTGTCTGAAAGCGTAGCAGTGACCGTTTCTCTGGTCCCATCTTCATGCAAGACGCCGATTAAAACCGAATCACCAGCTTCGTATTGATCAAGGACATCACGGAATCCTTCTAGTCCGACAATGTCCTCTCCTCCGATTGTCTCGATGGTATCCCATGGTAGCATTCCTGCTTCATCAGCGCCCTCGCCCTTGACGATGCCCGTCACGTGAATGGATTGGTTACCCGATGCAAACTGACCTGCAATGCCGCCTAACAACAATAGGAGGACAAATGCAGCAAATAGATTGGTTGCAGGTCCTGCAGCAAACATTCGCTGTCGTTCTCTTCGAGGCGCTTTGAACAATTCCTCGCCTTCCGGCTCAGCGAAGGCTCCGAGTGGTAACGGGCCTAATTGCAACAAACCAAAGGAACGAATACGCATACCATGGCCACGTGCTAACAAACCGTGACCGAATTCATGAATTACCAGAGCGACAATGAAACCAATCAATCCCCACCAAAGAGGAATGACCGGATTGATTCCAGGGATTGCAACCAGTTCGCTTGCAGAAGGTGGATCAACGTCTGGAGGGGAAAGAAGCGCTCCAACAAATGCAAGCACTACGACTAATGCAACCATGAACATGGCAAAGGTGCAAACCCAGAGAGAGATCTCTCCATAAATTCTCCAGAAACGACGAGGTTTCGCAACCTTTTCGAGCAAATCCAGGCCTCTCTTTGTGCGTACCATAAGGATGAAACCAAACACTCTGGTAGCATTCCATCGATCGAGAACACCATCTCTCTCCCACCGCTTGAGAAGCAAATACCACCCGAAAATAAGTAGTGGGATGATGCGCCAGTCTAAATCGACGGCTCCCCATGATGCTGCCATTATCATCGGGGAGGTTTGCTTCCATTTCAATCAATGCACCAACTCGTGGATGTGAAGGTTCATCAATGGGGAGTGGAAGGTTTGTCCATGTTGCACCGGGATGCTATCGAATCGTGGACTGGCGATAAATGGGGTCAACCATCGGTTCAAATCGCTGAATGGTTGATTGAAGACGATATTGTTCAAGCCTTTATTCGGCTCCAGCGAGGAGCATTGATTATCGATGCAAGCGTTGATGAAAATGGGCACCTGCGATGCAAAAACCATTTGCACATTCCGTTCGAACAATGGAACCCTGGTTCAATACAAGCGAATCGGACGCGAGATTCTCGTGTTCGTTTCCGTCATCGACATGCAGAGATCGTTCTCTCTGCTCGATTTAGAGCTCCTGAATGGGGCCAAGCTCTTCTTGAGGAATGGTTGATGGCTCAAAGAGGTGAAGAAACTCGACCAAAAAGTTCGGAACAGCGACTTGCGACCATTCGACGGTCAAAAGCAAGCATTGAGCGATATTTGGAACAATCAAACCTTGAATATGCCACAGAAATGTTAGCCATAACTCAAATCAGTCTTGACAATGCAGCACGAAAGCTTGCACATAATCGAGTTGTTGCAGAAAGTGAGGAGTGATCATTCCTCTTCATCAACGCCTAGTGCAATCAAGAATGCTTTTTCCTGCTGCGCTTGGATATTTTCGGGAGATGTTGAAAATATCTTTCGAATCAACGGATCTGCTATCATCGGGAATACAAGAACACCTCCAATACATGCAAGCAGATACATGATCGATGACCCTGGAACATAGGTCAAACCCGGTCCTGAACCACTGACCATGAGTTTGACCGCTCCAAGCCAAGGGATTTCACCACCAGCACGACCGACAAGCCAACTCTCCTGAACTGGGCCTAACAATGAGCCATCGAGCGATTGAAGACCAGATGACCCGTTGACTGCCTCATGGCCTTGATCGACTGAACACTTGTTAGCATCTCCTAGTGTCAACAATCCAGAATGTTTTGGAACCCACTCATGAACGCGCAAATGTGGTTCAACTCCTGCATGAACAAAACGTTTGCAATCGTAGTATCCAGCATCAATTCCATCAAAAGCGATCGTGATGCTGCTTTGATCGACAACGTTGGTCCCAGGAACATCCCAAGTCAGAACACACGCTCCTTGACTACCGTTGATGCTCCATTCTGAATCGTAACTACCTCCCTCAGGGCACGGATCATCATCTCCCAATACGGCAGGATATGCCTCGTTCGGTACAACCCGCAAAATAGCACGGTGAATGATTGGAGTCGACGACTCTCCGTTTTTCTTGTAGATGACCACATCGCCTTCCATTCCATGTGATTCGTGGCCGTAATACGGATTTGATGGATCGGTTGCTTCTGCGAATGTAACGATGTTGTCGAATGAGGATTTGTGCACCAAAATAAGATCACCAGCATCGATGCTACCAACTTCTCCATCACTGACATGCACCATGCTCGATGATTCGACAACGACCAAGGGAGGCATGGATTGTGTGTGAGCATACAGTGCTGCAATGAGAACGACAATCATGCCACCCGCGAGCAATACCTCACGGAATAGAAGTTTTGCTGAACTCGAAGGTTGCAAACAATCGCCACCAGTTTAGCGTCGCATGCCACGTTCTTGAAGGAACTCATTCCATCGTTCCTCGTAACCTGCGCCGAGTGCTGCTGCAGAACGATCTCCTTCGGAACGACGGCGTTTTAATTCAGCAGTACTTCGGATTTCATACAATTCATTCAGGGTGTTGACATGTCCCTTGAACACCAGAAATTCGGGTGTTACGAAAATAAGTGCGGTTGCGGCAATAACAAGCAATCCAATCGCACCTCCTGTATACTCGCCCCATGTTTCAGAATCTTGGAGGAATAGGAGTTGGAATAATCCAGCCAAAAAGAGCACCAAAAAGGCACCAAATAGCGTCACTAAAATTGAATATTGCCGTCCATGTTGAGCCGCCCACCATCGTGAAAATAGACCTGCCATCTCTGCCCCTCAAGCACACCTATGAACGATGCTCTTCAAGACAATTGCGGAAAATTGTGCAGTGACCGTTCGCCGATGCGTTGATATGCTAAACTAAGATAGTGGAATATAGTGGGTGTGTACACTATGCGAAAAGCAGTTTTCCTCGTCCTTCTTTTCTTCATCTCCGTAATGGCTCCACTCGCTTCCTCAGCGACGACAGAAACACAATTCAAAGGAGGTTCAACCTCTTACACGCACACCTTCAGCGGCCAAGGGAATGGCTCTGCTGGCGTCATTACGTTCCCATTCGGAGCGGAGGTTACATCAGCACAATTCAACTTCCTCGGTGAAGCTAGTACCACAACTTGGAGCAACATGACCGACAACAGCGACTTTGGTGGTGCAGGTATAGGGCAATGGTCTAACAAGCAAACCGGTTCATTCGCATATGGCTCTCGATCCAACCTTGAAACTGCCGACAATGAGATTGGATTGCGTGGAAACCCAACAAATAATGCCGTAACCTTCCGCGGGAGCAACGATCTCTCCGCTGCAAATTCTGCTACCCTCAATTCAACTGGGCAATTCGTTGCACTCGGAGACCAAGGCTACAACAGTGTTACGAAGCAATTCACAGACCTGTCCGTTTCCTCCAGCGCAAGTTGGAACTATCGTGGAATCGTCGTACCTGTTTCCGAAGATGAGATTCACGCTACTCGTTACTCAGGCACTTCGATGTACACTGCTCCAAGTATTCAACGATTCAACGCAACAACCGGAGCATTGCTTGGATCGGCAAGCATCAGCACATCGGGTTGTATATCTCAAGTCTCAAGCTATTGGTACGATGCAGCCGTTGATTCAAATGGAAACATCTGGACTGTTTCCTATTCCTACTATTATCTGACCAAGTGGACGCTCAATACAGCAAAGACACAATGGCAGTGTTCCACCTACTACAGTTATGGCTATCCGTACTACCTCACTGGTGTCGACTTTGATGATGATACAGGCAAGATGTATCTCAGTTACTATGATTCGTCAACCTACCCAACCTACAATCGATATTTGATGGAGGTCAATCCAAGCAATCCTCGCTCAATCAACTCGACATGGTCGCTGGGTAATGCAGCAGATTACAACTACAAGACCACCTCGACAGCAGGGAATCCAAACTCTGGCTTGATTGTCGACCTGCCTAGAATTATTCTCAATGAATACAATGTCCAAGGTTCCCGTCATCATCACTTCAACATGAACGGTTTCAATATCGAGAAGATGGGTGTCCAAGAAATGCCAAACGGCGGCCATTACGGTATTACACAAATCGAGGACGATGGTAAGATCTACTACTCTTGTTATCATACATCGTACTGTAATTCAGTCCAAAGAAAAGTCCACATGTGGGGCGATGGTGGAGTTACCGATAGTCGCACACCAACCTCGACATCGACAACAATTTACGGCCAGACCACAACTGCAAGCCGAGCAATTGATCAAATCAAGCTCGAAAGCGCAATCGGATACAAGCCATCGGGAACTTCGATTGACATAGATGTCTCCAACGATAATGGTGCTACGTGGAAATCGATTCGCGTTGGTTCAACCAAGACCTTTGCAAACAGTGGGAACAAAATCACATGGCGAGCAACGCTAAATGGCACATCGTCTGCAACTCCTATTCTTGATCAGGTTACGATACAGTACACTACGAATTACTACAACAGTGGAAACTTCTACCTCCGTTCGAATTACAACAACCCATTCCCATCTTATGTGGCTGCAACCATCAATTACAACGCGACAATTCCTGCAAGTACATCAATCACCGTACAACTTGGAGGAAGCACCTCAAGCCTGTGCAGCAGCGGACTCACAACATTTGGACAAAGTGGTTTGACCAAGGCATTCACAACACCGAGTTATGGATATCTATGTCTCCGAGTTTCTTTC
The DNA here is from genome assembly GCA_002499195.1 of Euryarchaeota archaeon UBA443. Taxonomy (GTDB): domain Archaea; phylum Thermoplasmatota; class Poseidoniia; order Poseidoniales; family Poseidoniaceae; genus MGIIa-L2. Next base: position 27,057 of record DAKS01000017.1, on the reverse strand, counting down.
TCGACAAGCAACAATGCCTACACGCCTGTGTTACATGACATTCAAGTTGCTCTCCACAGCAATGCGCCAGAGAATCCAGGATTTGAAATCCATACGCCCTCTCCTATTCCACAAGGGTTCAATCCACCATTGACTCCAACGGTTGGTTGGAAGGAAACTGGCCCATTGGTTGGAACCAAAACCATCACTGCAGTTAGTGCCACGAATGCAATCGTCAAAGGTTTCAACGATCGAATTCCAGACACCGGTGCTGGATTTGTTGATATTCCAATCGATTTGACCTCTGATAGCAGTGGAATCCTTACTTTGACATCATTCAGCGTCACATACACCATCCAAACCGTCAACCTTGAAATCAACATTCCTGAAGGTGAAATCCTGCATGAGCGAACTGAACCATACGAGGTCGTAACTCGACACATCGTAGGTGAAAGCGCTACGAAGATTCGCGAGGCAACTCTCACGCTGATGACAAGTTCTGCAAGTGCAAACCCAACTCTCTTCTGGCAAGATGGGGACATTTTCCCATCACCAAATGATCCAGATGGATATGTTGTCATGGATGGAAATTCCTATTCAATTCTCAACAATAGTATTCTCGAAATCCATTGGCTATTCCGTATTACTAGCGAATTCCCGGACCAAAACAACGTCCGATTCAAGGCTGGATGTTTGGATGATAGTGGTTCTGCTGGATTCGCACCACTTGATTTGATCAGTGATGAGGGACTACGTGTCAATCGAACCTTTGGGCTTGGTTGGATGAAGGTTCGAGATAATGAAGGCGGCCTTGTGCGAGATGATGTTCCAAATAACGCATGGGTTGCTGCTGGTGAAACGCTTCACTTCCAAGGTGCTATGTGGTTTATGGAAACCGATGATGCTCCACTAGACAGTGCCTTCGACGTCCGAATTTCACGAAACGGTTGGGTAGAATCAACCGCCAGGGATACGACCAATAACAACGGTTCATTCTTCATCAGTGTGGTAACGCCCAACATTGACGTTCCAGATGGTTTGAATTACGAAGTACAGACATACAACGAGCGCAATCCTACACATGTTATGGCGCCTAACTCCGATTGGAGCCGCACCTTCCGTGTCGATGCAACACCTCCTGAACGACGTGCAGTCTTCCCAGAGGATGGTTCGTATGAAGCGGGCGTTAACCAACAAGATGTACGAATACTCGTTCATGATGAGATTGGAGTTCCTATGGAACTAACTCTCATGTATTGGGTTGAAGCCGACCATGATCTAAATCGTAACGGCATCGCTGATGACTCCGAGTATGCAAGCAAGCATGTCACGAATATGAGTACGAGTAAGAGCAAGTGGTTCATGACTACCATTGACCACTCACGGAATCCGAACATGGGTCGTGTCTCCTATTATTGGTCGGGTGGCGATCAGGCTGGTAATCCAGTGTTTTACACTGAGTACGACGATGAAGGGATCTTGTACAACCTCAACTCCGCCCCAGGATTCAATTTCGATGATGCAACCTTCCAAACTCGGAAGGATTCTGAAGCCATCTTTACCGGACTTGAATGGGTTGGTCATAGCGATGATGAACCGGTCTTTGCAGGCCTTGAGCAATCTATCACGGTAGGCTTCATCGATGCCAACACTGCGATTGACTTTGAACATATTTCACTCGTCTTTGACTTTGAAGGACCAAATCCAAGCCGAGATGCACAACGCATTTCCTATTCTGGATTGAACAATACTTTCTGGAGTGAAAGCACCTACATCCACATCCTACCGACGAGTACAATGTGGGAAACGACAAACGAATCCGGTCTTCCTTGGATTATTGTCACTTACAACTTTGTTTTCGCTTGGGATTGGCCTGATGAGGAAATGGGCGATCTTGCACTGTTGTTCAAGGAGCGTGGATCGATGGAAGACAGGGAATTACTGATTCTTGAGCACACATTCCGTGTTGAGAACGACTTTACTCTATCCCCAACCGATTACATTGTCGAAGATATTAGTGAGCCTCGAACTGGCCCTGTTGCAGATGGTACACGTGTTCGTAAGGACGACCGCCTCGCTTTCAGCGGCCGTGTTGTCTACGAAGGTAGTAACGTACCAGCTCCTCGTGACGTCGGTATCTTGGTCGAAGTATTCGATGGTGAAAAGCTGTGGAGCGATGGTTCACTGACCGAAGATGGTGAATATCTCATCGAAGTTCCACTCGATTCAGCAAAGTCGCTGCAATCCTCCCCTAGTCGCACTTGCTTGATTTCAATCACAAATATTCCAGGCCGTGGTGAAGATATGACGGGAACACTTGTTTCGACCACCCTTCAAGTGGTTGTCGACGATGCTGCTCCTCGGGTTGTGCGACGAATGGCTCCATTGAATGTCATCGATGTTTCTCCATCGAACGATTTGTCATCGATCTATGTTGAATTCCAGGGTTCAGAGGATGCTGACTTAACTGGATCAGAACAAATGATTCACTGGGTTATGCGTGATCAGACCCGTACCGTTACCATCGGTGCTGGCTCTTCCCTGCTCGGTATGCAGCAAGAGGGACAAACTGTCTTTTGGACTGGTGAAGTCGATATTACAGCTGGTGGGACCATTATTCCACAAGCAGGTGATTTCGTTGGATTCTACATGACTGGATGGGATGCTGCAGGAAATCAATTCCCTGTTGTCTCCAATTCTGAAGCAAGCCCAATCCCTGAATTGGCCTTCGATGATACGGACTTTGAACGCCAGTGGGTGCGTTTGGGTGCAGTTGGTCCTGAACTTCGAGTCAAATCCATCACCGTGTCCGATGACCATGTTTCACCTGGAACTGATATCGAAATCACAGCAACCGTCATCAATAACGGAGGGCCAACAACTTCTCAGTTCAAAGTAGCCTTCTTTGCAGGCGATTCGGATGAGCCATTCGATGTAAAAGCAATCATCGGCATTGAAGGTGGGGAAAGCGTCCCTGTTACTGTAAACTGGGAAGTTGGAAACGTTGATCGTGTTCGAGTTGAAGTCGATTATGGCAATGTCTTGGTCGAAGTTAACGATAACGATAACACTGCTGAACACGACATCAACATAGCTTACGGACAATATCTTGGCTGGTTGGATTCTCCACGTGAGCATCCATTGGCGTGGATCTTTGCCGTTTCGACCATCCTTATTCTCGTGGTTGTAGCAACAGTAGCAAGTCGAACCGCAGTCGACCTTGGCGATGGTGCATTTGGTGAAGACGAAGAGATGGACTGGGAAGACGAAGACGACTACGATGACGAAGACGACTACGAAGACGACGAAGATTGAGTCCTCTTTTGGTGACAAATCCTCAAGAAGGGTGGGCAGACAGAACACTCCGCGGGGGTGGGGAGAGTATGTCGGATGTATTTTCTCTGCTTCATCCACAACTGCAATCATTCCTTTCTGAACGTGAGTGGAAACCGACGCCAGTACAGGAACAAGCAATTCCTGATCTCATCGATGGAAAGGAGCGTTTATTGATCGCTCCAACCGGTTCAGGAAAGACTCTTGCAGCAGTTCTTCCTCTGCTTCATCGCTGTAAGGTTGAGGAATGGAAGCCTTTGTCTATTCTCTACATTACACCGCTGCGAGCCTTGAATCGTGACGTTGATAGACGGCTTGCTGAATTAAGCGAAGCACTTGACTTGCGGTTCGCACTTCGACATGGAGATACACCAACAAATGAGCGAACACGGCAAGTTCGTCGTCCACCGCATCTTCTCGTGACGACGCCCGAAACATTCCAACTCATGTTCACAGGTCATCGCTTACGCGCAATGCTTTCATCGGTTCAAGCCGTCATTATCGACGAAGTACACGATTTAGCAGCAAGTGAACGTGGATGGCAATTACGGCTTGGTTTACAACGTCTTGAGATGTTATGTGGACGAACGTTGCAAAAGGTAGGTCTCTCTGCAACTGTAGGCAATCCAGACCAAGTTGCATCATGGATTTCCAACGAATCCTGCCAACCGATTCTCGCTCCTGCAGAACGTTCGACCGTCTTGACGGTAGAAACCGCCCCTCCACTTGCTGAGGATGAGGTTGGAGCGATGGAGATGCGTTTGTCTCCTCGGGCGCATGCAACCTTCCGTTTGTTAGCAGAAATCGTTGAGAATGACCCTCCATGCCTCGTGTTTGTTAATAGTCGAAATGCTGCTGAAACCGTTGCTCAACGATTGCAATCAATGTCTCCAAAACTTATGATTGGAGTACATCATGGCAGTCTTGCTGCTAAAACTCGACAAGAGATGGAAGAAAACATTCGTAATGGGACGCTTCAAGCACTGATTTGCACCTCGAGCCTTGAACTTGGAATCGATGTCGGTTCCATCAGAAAAATCGTTCAATTGGAAAGCCCAAGATCGGTCGATCGAATGTTGCAACGTGTTGGTCGAGCCGACCATCGAATAGGTGGAATCGGTCGTGGGCATTTGCTCGCTTGGGAATGCGATGGGATTGCGGAATCAGCTGTAGTCGCTCATCGATCACATCTTGGTTCGATTGAAGATGTTGAATGGAGAAATCGTCCCTATAGCATTGCTGCAAACCAAATCATGTTGATGGCACACAGTTTCAAAGTGGTTCGAATCGATGATGTCCACGAGATATTTGAACAGACTGAACAATTCGAAGATTGGACTCGTAAAGATACGGAGAACGTTCTTGCAGTTCTGTCCGACCGGTGGCTCTTACGCTATTCTCTCAATCCAAATGATACACCTTGGTATCGATGGCCAAAGCACCTCTATCTTGCTGCTAAGGAAGCGATTCCTGATGGCGATTCTTGGCCGGATGAATTACCACGATACGATGTTACTGATGAGGACATTCCTGCTGAATACAAGGGCATGCGTATGCCAGTACCTAAGCAATTCAAGGACGGATGGTTCGCTTCTGCTGGTCGAACTCGCAAATGGGTTGAGCATCATCTTTCGATGATTCCCGACAAACAGTCCTACCGAGTTCGAGATGTAGTTACTCGTCGAACCATAGGCAATGTGGATGAAGCATTCGTTCTTGAACTCAATGGAAGCGGTGAAGAAGAAGATGGTCGAACTCGACAGTTCGTCATGGCAGGTCGTACCTGGACCATTGTCGATGCTGACCCTGAACAAAGTGAAGTCCTAGTCGCTCCTGTCTCTATGCAAGGGGAAGCTCCTACATGGGTGGGAGAATTACCTCCTGTTCCAGCCGTAATTGCAAGAAACATTGGCCGACTTAGACGGTTGATTGCAGAAGACTTCGGACTCATTGAAGCAAATACAACCGAGCAACTCGATGTGGCTGGCCTTCTTGCTCATGATGGCCATCCCTTGACATCGTATCCACTCGATGGGGAAGCCATTGGATTACTTGCTGATACCATAACTAGACACATCGATGCGACCGAAGCACTTCCCGATCAACAAACCATCACGATTGAGCGACGTTCCGAGGCCCTGGTCATCAACATGTGTCAAGGCACATTAATCAACGAAACAATCGGTCATCTTCTGCTTGCAATGGCCTCAACAAGAACTGGAAGATGGGGTGGGTTGCTGGTCGAAGCGACACGAATCCATATTTCTGGAGCTGACATCGAACCAGGGGATGTTGTCGATTGGCTAAACGAACTACCGGCCGATGGAATCGAGGGTCTTCTTTCTGTAACGCTTCCAAACTCTCGTCAAGTTCGATGGCGATTTGCTCAGGTTGCTAAGACCTTTGGAATTCTTCGTCATGGTGTTGATCCTCGTAAAATCAACCTCACTGCTTTGGTTCGAAAGTACCGAGGAACAATCGTTCTCGAAGAAGTCCTCAACAAACTATACTTCGAACGAATGGATATTGAAGGAGCAAAAGATGTCCTGAAAGGAATTCAATCAGGTCTCCTAGATGTTATCGTAACACCAACAGGACCTCTAGGATTGTCTGATAGAAGTCAACGTGACCTATTGCTACCAAATTGGGATAATGAGGCGGTTCGAGCACAATTGCGTATACGTTTGATGAACGAACGTGCTGTACTTTGTTGTCTCAAATGTCGAGCGATTCGAAGGTTCCGGGTTGAGCGCTATCCAGAACTAAAAAATCCAAGAGAATGCATATCTTGTAAAGGTCAAATGTTGGTCTGCGCCCGTGAAGGACTCGAGAAAATGCTCGAAGAATGGGTTGCTTCTGAAGAGGAAAGTGATCGAAATAGAATGATTCGCAATGCTTCACTGGTCAAAACACATGGATTCCATGCAATTGTTTGTCTTATGGCACGAGGAGTGGGCGAAGCAACAGCGCAACGAATTCTTCGAAAAGGACACAATAACAACATCGAAAGTCTGCTTCAATCGATTCATCGTGCAGAGATTGAATACGCTCGCACTCGACGATTCTGGGGTTAATCACTCGAATTCAATATTTCGAAGTTTGATACCTGCTTCTTTCATCATGTTGGTTGAGCGGGTGAAATCCTCTATCCATCTCTCAGGGGTGTTGCTAGCTCCTGCATATACAACTTCCACAATACCTGCTTGAATCAATGAACGGGCACAACGTGTACATGGAGGCCATGTTACGTAGGCAGTGCAATCTTTGAGTGATACACCAATACGTGCTGCATGCATGATTGCGTTTTCTTCAGCGTGGCAAATCAATGGATACTTTTCTTCACGATCAGCTAAACGATCTTCCGAATCTTCAATACCGCGTGGGAATCCATTGAACCCGGTCGACCGAATCTCTCGGTCAGCACCAACAACAACACATCCAACCTTTGTTGATGGATCTTTGCTCCATGAACTGATATGATTTGCCAACTCAAGAAACCGAACATCCCACTTTGAACTCATCTTGACCAACACGGGGTTATGCTTCATCTCTTTGAGTCTTTGCAGGGAACAATTCCATGTATTCTGTATCCGATAATCCCATTGTATCATACATCTCACCGATGAGATACAAGGAACCGATGACAACTGTAAAGTCCGGACAAAGTTCATTCATCAAGGCATTCGATTCGCTCGCATCTTCACGATTATGGATGGTGCTTGATGGAGACCAATCAAGTCCGCGTAATGCATCTAATGATACCGCCGTATGACGTCCAAACTGAGGTTTGGTGAGGATGATATCTTGTGGAGGGTTTTGATGGCAGAGTTCGACTAGAGGTTTCGAAAAAGCGACCAAATCGTATTGCGGAGTGCATCCAAATACAAGCGTCCATGATCGATGTTGATCGATTCGGTTTTGAAGTTGAGGAAGTATTTTCTCAAGTCCACTCGGATTATGTGCAGCATCAAAGAGAATCGAGCCTTTCCAAACTGCAGGAATTTCTTGAAAACGCCCGGGCCAATTTAGTTTCTCAACCGATTCATCTAATCCATTTGTATCTATGCTCAGCGCTTGCAAGGTTGCTTGAGCGAGAATGAAGGCTTCTTGGGTAATAGAAGCATCTTCGTCTACATTCACCCATTGTAGCAATGCTGTTTGTTTCGTTTCCTCGAGTTCAATTCGACCTGCATTACTCACCTCATCTTCAATTGCATCAATTGCATCTGTATCGTTCACTTGTCTAACAATCAACGGTTTTCCGGGCCGAGCGATAGCTGCTTTTTCTGCAGCAATCTCAGCGAGCGTATTACCCAAGACATCTCGATGCTCAAGACTTAGTGAGGTGAGTACACCGATATCAGCTGGAAGAATTCGTGTTGCATCATAGCGTCCACCAAGACCAGTTTCAACTATGAAGAAATCGATATTGTTACGATGAGCACAAAGGCAGGAAACGAGGAACGTAATCTCAAAGAAGGTTAATTCTATGTTAAGTGATGATTCAACCGTGTGAATTTCTGATAGAAATTCATCAAACTTCTGAGTCATGATCGGCTTACCGTTGATGCGGATTCGTTCTTCGATTCTAATGAGATGAGGCGATGTGAACATCACCGTCGAATGTTCAAGAGAATCCAAATGTGCTGCCAATGTTGCACATAGTGTTCCTTTTCCGTTACTTCCAGCGATATGAATAATCGTTGCCTCATACGGTTCTTGGATTAAGGATTGATGTGCTACATGGACTCGTTCAAGTCCGAGTTCCATGCCTCGTTTCTTGCTTTTAGCAAGCCATTCACGAACGTTGGATGACATCGACCTCGGACATGCCTTGCGGATGTTTCTCATAGGTGTAGCGATGCGTCGATTGGACTTTCAAACGTCGATGCGCTCAAATGTGGTTCATGTCTGGAGGTGGTATGAGCGACGTTGCAGGGGACTTTCGCCGCCAACTCCCATCAATGATTGGGATGGCTGGAATGTTTGTTGCCACTATTTTCCTCGCAATGTATATTCGTCCTTGGTATGACAAGGCTGAATTGCAAGCTTTTGGCGAGGCAGGAGCATCACAACTGCGTTATATCGGCCTTGAATTGGTCATGATTTTTATCTTCACTGCAGCCATTTTGATGCTTGCAAAATACAAGAAAGAATGGGTCATCAAGTACGGAATCATGGGTATTCTCTTCATTGCCCTTCTCTATGCCAGTGTTCCACTAGCGAATCAAATCATGATCGATGATAGTGTTACGCCATTCGAGTATCAATCAACAAATGATTCCGAAGCGGGCTATCTTACAGAGATTGGAATGGATCAATACCTTGACTCGATTCGAAGCAATGAATCTGGAGAATTAATCAACACAATTCGATTGATGCAATGGGGTGTTGATGAACCGATTTGGACAACGGATATACCTCATGGTGAAGCATATGAGTACTCCGAATTGGTCGTAGTACCAGGTCCTGACTCAGTGACCATCAACAATGCTGCACTAATCCACACGCTCTCGCTTTCGGATGGAACGCTTGAATCAACATACGAGTGTTTTGAATTCGATGAAGATGGAGAAGTACAGCCGCTTATTCCGACGGGTTGTGAATTAGCAGCTGAGACAGAGGATTCCGTTTACATCATCGATGGTGCGAGCCGAATGCATCGATACAGCACTTTTGAAGGATCGAATAATATAACCAAGCAAGCAACATGGGATCTTCCAGAAGATTTCAGAATCTTTGATCTCGTTGAAGCAGAACTCTTGGCCGATGATCATCTGTTGGTCGTTACCGATTCTTATTCAGGAGTCATTCTTCTCAACAAAACTGCGGGAATGATTGACCAAGGTGGCTTCTATGAATCGGTACAAATGCTCATCGAGGCAGAATCAGAAGCAGGATTTTCTGCTCTTGACGTAGGCCATTCCAACGTTGCTGATGTGACGATGGAGAATGTTACAAATGGTGAACAACTCATCGTTTTAGGAACGAACGATGGTGATGTAATCGCTTGGTCTTATTCGCCTCTTGAAAGCGAACCCCTTAATGAAGAATCTCGAGCGAGTATCAACAACTTTGCTGAAAGCATCCGTGATGTTCGCTTGACCGATATTGATGCGTCAGGCTACACCGAACTGCTCATTACAACTGGCGAAGATTCTCGTCTTCTTTACGGCTCATCCATGACTCAGCGATTGATCATCGATGTTCCAGAAGGAGATGATGTTACTGTTACGTTCGGTGAAACGACCCAGGATATCGAAGATGAAACAATTCATTTCTATGCAACCGTTATCAATGCGGGCGATTTCAATGCATCATACACTACTTCTTCAGGTGTTGTTGATTCATCGATGTTCCTCGTTAGCGTCCTCTTTGAGGATATTCCAACAATCATTGGTATCCTATTCAGCATCTTGCTGATGATTCTTCTTTATGTTCACAGTGAATGGTATGTCGTTAATACGGTTGGTATTCTCGTTGGTAGTGGTGTTATCGTAATGCTTGGAGTTTCTTTTGTTCCGACATTGATTATGGTCTTCATGATTGCAGCAGCCATATACGATGCTTGGGCCGTATACAAATCCAAACATATGCTAGATCTTGCTGATACGATGATGAATCTCAATCTACCAATCCTGTTGGTTGCACCTCAAGATTCGGATTATTCTATGCGTACGGAACGTACAACCGTCCACGATGTTGATGAAGTAGACGAAGATATTGAGCCGGAAGTTCCGCGTGAGCGTGTTGTTGCCAAAAGCAACGATGCTATGCTGATGGGACTTGGGGATGTCATCTTCCCAGGTATGCTTGTTCTCTCAACCTTACAGTACGTTAGCGGAGACAATGGTCTAATCATGGCCATGACTACCCTCGTTGGTAGCCTTATCGGCTATTCAGTTCTCATGTACTATGTCGGTAAGGGTAAGGCTCAAGCTGGTCTTCCACTATTGAATGGTGGTGCAATTCTTGGCTACATTGTCGGTGGCCTGTTTACGATTGGTATGGCGATGTTCCAATTTAACATCAGTTTCTGAGGTGGTTCAAATGCTCGATATCCAATTATTCCGAGAAGAGGTCGACAAAATCCGTGCCGATCATGACCGCCGGAGTCTTCCTCACGATAACATCGACAAGGTGATTGAACTCGACACGCAATGGAAACTAGTCCTTCGTGAAACCAATGAACTGCGACGGCAAAAGAACGAGGCTGCTCGTGGAATCGGTGCTGCAAAGAAATCCGGTGATGAAGCTGAAGCACAACGAATTCTCTCCGAAGTTGCCGACCTTGGAGCACAGATTTCAGAAATGGAGAAAAAGACCGATGCGCTTCTTTCAGAGCGGGATGCTGTAAGGATGTCCATTCCCAACTTATTGCATCCAGATGTTCCATCGGGAGCGGATGATTCGGGTAATACGAAGCATTCCCTCCATGGCGAGAAGCCTTCCTATGATTTCGAACCGAAGACACACAACGAGTTGATTGAAGAGAACAAATGGGTAGATTTGGAACGTGCTGCAAAGATTACTGGAAGCCGATTCTACTTCCTCAAGGGCGATCTTGCTCGTCTTGAAATGGCCTTGCAAGCCTATGCAGTCGACTTCATTCAACAGCGTGGCTTCACCTTTGTTCAACCACCGGTCATGATGAATCGGGCAGCCTATGAGGGAGTTACCGATCTCTCCGATTTTGAGACGGTAATGTATGGGATCGATCCTGATGGCTACTACATGATTGCAACTTCCGAACATCCTCTTACAGCGATGTATATGCAAGAAACGATTCCAGAGGAACTCCTACCACTGAAAATTGTTGGTGTTTCCTCTTGTTTCCGTAGAGAAGTTGGTGCTCATGGTCAATCCGACCGTGGTATTTGGCGAGTCCATCAATTTACCAAGGTCGAACAAATCATTATTGCAACTCCAGAAACCTCATGGGAACTTCACGAAGAGTTGTTGCAGAATTGCGTCGATCTCTGGGATGCTCTTGGTTTGCATTACGAAGTCGTCAACATCTGCACAGGTGATATGGGTACAGTAGCTGCAAGAAAGTACGATCTTGAAGCATGGTTGCCCGGTGCTAAAGCGTTCAAGGAGATTGTATCCTGTTCCAACTGTACCGATTACCAAGCCAATCGATTGGATATTCGATACGGAACACCGGGCCATCCTAACCAACCGATGGTACACACACTAAACTCAACTGCTGTGGCAACATCACGAGCTCTCGTTGCCATTATCGAGCAAAATCAACTCGAAGATGGTCGTGTTCGAATTCCTGATGTTTTGCAATCTTACATGCAAGGGCAAGAGATTCTAGAACCATGTTCATGGTAGTCTTAATAAATACTAAACGAGTACTGCTCATAGGAG